>CAXQAV010000250.1:0-10213 GCA_964221795.1 Luminiphilus sp.
GGTCAAGCCGGGTCGCGTGATGTTCGAGATCCACGGCGTGAACGAAGAGATCGCCCGCGAAGCACTGCGTCTGGCCGCGATGAAGCTGCCAATCAAGACACGCACCGTGGTCCGCGAGGACTGGTGATGTAGTGTCGGGGTAAACCCCGACCTACAAGAGAGAAAAGAAACCCCCGTCGAGAAATCGGCGGGGGTTTTGTTTTTTGCCTTGTGTGGCGCATGGAATGTCGGGTTGAAACCCGACCTAGGCAGAGCGGCACCCGTAGGTCGAGGTTCACCCCGACAATAACTCCGCCAATGTTGACTACCAGACTGGGCTCCGCCCGTGATCGCTTCAAACGATCGACTGGATCGTTTGTCGGCCTTTCAGGCCGAACCAGCGATCACTCCCACCGATAATTGAAACTCACCGACACCCGGTCATCTTCGCTCATATTCATCGGCACCTCGTGCCGCAGCCAGCTTTCCCAGAGCAGGACGTCGCCCACTTCGGGCTTCACATAGTAAAAGCTACGCAACTCGTCCCGCGCGTCCTTCCTGCGCGGTGGCGCCGCCATCATCATCGGCAGCCGCGGGTCTTCCAGCTTCAGCGCGCTCGCGCCGTCGGGCATCGCCACATAGGTTGTGCCGCTGATCACCGAATGGGGATGGATGTGGCTGGTGTGGATGCCGCCTTCGGGCAGGATGTTGATCCAGATATCCTCGAGCACCAGTTTCCGGTCGGCGAGATCGAACTCCAGATCCTCGGCAAATGCCGCCACATGGGCGTCGAGCGCCTTCACGATGTCGGTAAAGATCGGGAACCGCCACGGCAGATCGGTCAGCGAGGCATAGGAGGTATAACCGGGATAGCCGTTCTCCTCGCACCATTCCTGTCCGGCCTCGTCGTCATCGGCGATGGAGAAACAGGAGGCCAGCAGTTCGTCGGCATCAACAGGCGCGCCATGCTCCGAAAGCTTGGCGTGATAAAGGCGGGTCGCGAAGAGGGATTTGATTTGGGTCATATCTGCTTCATATCGGGGCTGCACATCTAGGTATAGTGTGTGATAGAGCGGCCTTGACGGAACCCCAATTTTCTTTGGAACAAAGGGGTTGCCACCTCATCCAAACCCCCCTATACGGCGCACTTCTACACCCACTCCACCGGGATTCGGGTGACGCTACGTACGGCCTGCCGGTGATGTTGAAAAGGAAAATGGCATGAACGCCAATGAACTGCGGGCCAAAACGCCCGATCAGCTCCGTGAAGAGCTGGCAAAACTGAAAAAAGAATCCTTCAACCTGCGTTTCCAGCAGGCCACCGGCCAGTTGGAAAACACAGCTGCAATGCGCGCCGCGCGCCGCAACGCTGCGAAGGTCAAAACAATTCTGAACGAAAAGGCAGCAGCTGCTGCGTCGGAGGCTTAATCCATGCCCAAGCGTATTCTGCAAGGTGTTGTCACAAGCAACCAGAACGAACAGACCGTGACCGTCCAGGTCGAGCGTCGCTTCAAGCACCCGCTGCTTCAGAAAACCGTCCGTAAGTCGAAGAAATATCGCGCTCACGACGCAAACAACGCTTTCAACGTCGGTGACATCGTCCGCATTCAGGAATGTGCACCAAAGTCGAAAACGAAACGCTGGGAAGTGATCGCCTCCTAAGGGCGCGCACTTCCTTTAATCGAAACCCTGGGCCCCCGGACAGAAATCGGGAATTGCCCAAAGGTCGGAAGGAAACCAAATGATCCAGATGCAGACCAATCTGGATGTTGCTGACAACAGCGGCGCTCGCCGTGTTCAGTGCATCAAGGTTCTGGGTGGTTCCCACCGCCGTTACGCGAGTGTCGGTGACATCATCGTCGTATCGGTAAAGGAAGCCATTCCACGTGGTCGCGTGAAAAAGGGCGACGTCCGTAAGGCCGTTGTCGTACGCACCGCCAAAGAAGTGTTCCGCGAAGATGGCACCGCCATCCGCTTTGACAGCAACGCTGCTGTCATCCTCAACAACAACAACGAGCCAGTCGGCACCCGTATCTTCGGGCCAGTTGTTCGCGAGCTGCGCGCAAAGAACTTCATGAAGATTATCTCGCTCGCTCCGGAGGTGCTGTAATATGGCTGCGAAACTCCGTAAGGGTGATGACGTGATCGTCCTCGCCGGCAAGGACAAGGGCAAGAAGGGCACGATCTCTTCTGTCGATCCGAAGTCTGGCAAGGCAATCGTCGATGGTGTCAACATCGCCATCCGTCACCAGAAGCAAACGCAGGCAACACAGGGTGGCCGCACGCCAAAGGCGATGCCGATCGACCTGTCCAACCTGGCCATCGTAGACAAGAACGGCAAAGCGACCCGCGTTGGCTTCCGCATGGAAGGCGACAAGAAGGTCCGTTTCGCCAAGACGACAGGGGATGTGATCTAATGCTTGACGCTGCAAACTACACCCCGCGCCTGAAGGCCGCATATGCGAAGAGCATTCGCACAGCCATGAAGGAAGAGTTCGGCTACAAGAACGAAATGCAGATCCCGAAGCTTGAGAAAATCGTTCTCAACATCGGTTGCGGCCGTGAAGCTGTCCGTGACAGCAAGAAAGCCAAGACTGCACAGGAAGATCTGACAACAATCGCCGGTCAGAAGGCCGTCATCACATCCGCGAAAAAGTCGATCGCCGGCTTCCGCGTTCGTGAGGGCATGCCTCTGGGTGCAAAAGTCACCCTGCGCGGCGACCGTATGTACGAATTCCTCGATCGTCTGATCACAGTTGCTATGCCACGTGTCCGCGACTTCCGCGGCGTTTCCGGCAAATCCTTTGACGGCCGCGGCAACTATGCCACCGGCATCAAAGAGCACCTGGTCTTTCCAGAAATCAACTTCGACAAGATCGATGAGAACTGGGGCATGGACATCGTCATCTGCACAACAGCGAACACTGACGCTGAAGCAAAGGCACTGTTGAAGCACTTCAACATGCCATTCAACAGCTAAGCGCCAGGGAGATATTAGATATGGCTAAGAAATCCATGATCGCACGCGAAGTGAAGCGTGAAAAGCTGGTCAAGCAGTATGCCGAAAAGCGTGCCGCTCTGAAGGCAATCATCAACGACAAGGAAGTTCCTGTTGAGGAGCGTTTCAAGGCAACCCTTGAACTGGCAAAACTGCCACGCAACTCATCGGCAACCCGCCTGCACAACCGTTGCCAGCTCACCGGGCGTCCACACGCCTACTACCGTAAACTCAAGATCAGCCGTATCGCGCTGCGGAACCTCGGTTCCAATGGCGAGATCCCCGGCTTGGTCAAGTCGAGCTGGTAAGGAGAACGTGTTATGAATGATCCTATCGGTGATATGCTGACCCGTATCCGCAACGGCCAGATGCGCGGCAAGAGCACTGTCTCGACCCCTGCGTCCAAGCTGCGCGGCTGGGTTCTGGATGTGCTGTCCGACGAGGGCTACATCCGCGGCTACGCAAAGACGGTTGACGAAAAAGGTCACCCAGCTTTCGAGATCAGCCTGAAGTACTACGAGGGCACCCCTGTCATTCGCGAAGTCAAGCGGGTCTCCAAGCCCGGCCGTCGCGTCTACATGGCTGCCAATGACCTCCCATCCGTGCGCAACGGTCTGGGTGTGTCGATTGTCTCCACCCCAAAGGGTGTGATGTCGGATGCAGCTGCACGTAGCGCCAATGTTGGCGGCGAAGTGCTCTGCACTGTATTCTAAGGGGAAATCATGTCTCGTATTGGTAAAAAACCGGTCGAACTGCCCGCAGGTGTTTCTGCCTCCGTGTCAGGCCAGACCATTGAAGTGACAGGCCCTAACGGGACCCTTAGCTTCAAGGCCACCGACGATGTGACCATCACTGTTGACGGCAACACCGTCACTGTTGAGCCACGCGGCAAGTCCAAGCGTGCGCGCCAGCAGTGGGGCATGAGCCGCACAATGGTTGCCAACCTCGCCACTGGCGTGTCCGAAGGCTTCAAGAAAGAGCTTGAGCTGTCGGGTGTTGGTTATCGTGCGCAGATGCAGGGCAACACTCTGAAGCTGTCGCTGGGTTACTCCCACGACGTGAACTTCGAAGTGCCAGAAGGCATCACCGTCACGTCACCAAAGCAGACCGAGATCATCGTCGAAGGTATCGACGAGCAGGCCGTCGGTCAGGTTGCGGCGAATATTCGCGCTTGGCGGAAGCCCGAGCCCTACAAGGGCAAAGGCATCAAGTACAAGGGTGAGTATATCTTCCGCAAAGAAGGTAAGAAGAAGTAAGGAACGCACAAATGGCAAACAGCAAGAGACAACTGTTTCTGAAGCGCCGTATGCGCGTTCGGAACAAGCTTCGCAGCGTCACCGCCAACGAAGGCCGTGCACGTCTGTCCGTCCACCGTTCGAACAAGAACATCAGTGCCCAGCTGATCGACGATGTGAAGGGCGTCACCATCGCCTCCGCATCCTCGCTCGAAAAGGACCTTGGTGTTGTTGGCAAGAACAACGTGGAAGCCGCGGCCAAGGTGGGTGCTGCAATCGCAGAGCGCGCCAAGAAGGCTGGCGTCGAAGTCGCATACTTCGACCGTGGCGGTTTCCTCTTCCACGGCAAGATCAAGGCGCTCGCCGATGCTGCCCGTGAAGGTGGTCTGAAGATCTAAACGATCTGTCGGGGTGAACCCCGACCTACGGCGCGCCGGTTTCGACCGGCCCGCCTTTCCCTGTAGGCCGGGGTTCTCCCCGGTCTCGATGATCCGGGGCCACAGGTGGCCACTTGGATTGGACAACGGACCGCGCTGGTCCACTGACAAAAGGATGCCCTCGATGGCAGAACGTGAAAACCGCGGCCCACGCCGCAACCGTGAAGAGCAAGCACCCGAGTTTGCCGACCGTCTGGTCGCGATCAACCGGGTATCCAAGACAACAAAGGGTGGTAAGAACTTCGGTTTCGCCGCGCTCGTCGTTGTTGGTGACCAGAAAGGCCGTGTCGGCTTTGGTAAGGGCAAGGCCAAGGAAGTCCCCGAGGCGATCCGCAAGGCCACCGAACAAGCCAAGCGCCAAATGATCCGCGTCGCCCTGCGCGACGGCCGCACCCTGCACCACGACATGGAAGGCCGCCACGGCGCCGGCCGCGTTGTGATGCGCACCGCCCCTGCCGGTACCGGTATCATCGCCGGTGGTCCGATGCGTGCTGTTTTCGAAATGCTGGGCGTTCAGGACGTCGTATCCAAGTCGATCGGCTCGCAGAACCCATACAACATGATCCGCGCCACCATGAACGGCCTGACCCGCTCGCAGTCGCCACGCAACGTGGCGCAGCGTCGTGGCAAGAAAGTCGCGGACATCCTGCCCAAGCGTAACGAGGCGCCCGCCGCCGAAGCCGCTGCTGAAGCAGACGCGTAAGGAGATTTGACAGATGGCTAAAACAATCGTCGTCAAGCAGATCGGCTCCCCGATCCGCCGCCCCGCCAAGCAGCGTGCAACACTCGTTGGCCTGGACCTGAACAAAATGAACCGCACCCGCGAGCTGGAAGACACCCCTTCCGTGCGCGGCATGGTCAACAGCATCCCTCACCTCGTCGAGATCATCGAAGAGAAAGAGTAAGACGGGCAGGGGTAACCCTGAACGACCGTGAATAGAAACGCCTCGTGGGAAACCACGGGGCGTTTTTTGTTGGGCTCTCTGACGGATCAAAAGCTCGTTGACCCCATCGGACCTATGAGGACAGTTCGTTCTCGATTTCCTGCGCAATCTTGAGCAAATCAGCAAGAAACCCGTCAACGTCCACGTGCTGCGTGCGGTGATTGTTAAAGGCACAGCGCAGCCCATGTTTTCCCTGCACAGTTGTATCCGATGGCACGGCCAATCCGCGTTCCTGAAGCCTCAGCATAATTTCGGTGTTGAGCGCTTTCGACGTGGCCTCGTCCTTGGCGACATGACGAAAGCAAACAATGTTGAGGTCAACGGGGGCAATGAGTTCGAGTCGTGGATGCGCCTCGACCTGCTCTTTCAGGTATCGCGCGAGTGCAATGTCTTTTGCAATCAGCCGCCCAAACTTGGCAGAGCCATGCTCCTTAAAGGCCATCCAGATCTTCAGGGCACGAAAGCCCCGGCTTAGCTCCAATCCATAATCTGCGAGGAATTTCCCTGCAATCATGCCCCGTTCCTGCATCTGGAGATACGGGCCGTGCATTTCGAATGTCGCGAAATGGGCTTCAGGGTCCTTGATCAGCACTGCTCCTGCCTCAAATGGCGCATGCAGCCACTTGTGCGGATCTATCGCCACAGAACCTGCACGCTCAATTCCGGCAACAAGATGCGCGTGATCAGGAGCGAGGCGCAGCACACCGCCGATGCAACCGTCGACGTGAAACCACAAGCCCTCGCGGTCACAGAGATCGGCGATAGCGTTAAGATCGTCGATCGCCCCCGTATTTGTGGTACCTGCCGTCCCGATGACGCAGGCCGGTTGCAACCCGTTCGCACGATCCTCTGCAATCGCTGCTTCGAGCGCTTCAAGTCGCATCCGTTGCCGGTCGTCACTTGCAATCTCCACCAGCGCTTTGGCACCGAGCCCCAAAGTTTCCAGCGCCTCCTGGTGACAGCTGTGGACTTGATCGGATGCATAAAACCGAAGTGGCTTCTTCAGTCCTGCAATGCCTTCTTTGCGCACGTCATATCCGGCAGCCAGATTGCGAATGACCGTATGAGCAACAAGGTTTGCCATTGACCCGCCGCTCGTCAGTGTTCCGCTCGCGCTTTTTGGGAAACCGGTGATCTCCTTAAGCCAGTCGACAACCTGCTGTTCGACTTGCGACGCACCGGTGTTGCCTCCGCCCAGATTGCTACCCTCTACAGCCGCAAGGAAGTCTCCGAGAGCACCGGTAAAGTTGCTGGCCCCCATGTACCACCCCCAGAAACGCGGATGGACATTACCCATCGGATAAGCCGCGACGTTTTCACGGTATTCACTGTAAACAACGTCGAGTGGCGAGGGGGCTTCAGGCAAGTCGGTTTGCAGCCGAGCACGCACATCTTCGGGCATGGCTATCCAGACGGGCCGCTCACGGACGCCAGCCAAATGTGCGACCGCCTCATCTACCATACGATGTGCAAGCGCGCGGGAGGCTTCCCAATCGTCAGGGTCGGGCGTTTCCTCTTTGTCGTTTTTCATAGCCGACACCCTCCTCTCCCCACTAGACCGTGCGCGAAACAGGAAAGCTATGCAAATATTCTGTGTTCCGAAAGACCCCCGACGTGTTCCGTTCAGCCTGTCTTAGACTTCTCGTAAGATCGCCACGCCCTAATCAATCCACGCATCCCCTCTTTGCCCGGCCCGTTCGTAGTGGATCGGCAGCACCTTTCCGTAAAGCTGCTGGGTCCGTTCCACGCTGCCGACCATGCCTTCCTCCTGCACGTAAGAGAAAATCGCTACATAGCGAGGGGTCTGACCCTGCAACGGGGCCACGCGGTGCAGCGAATAGCGCCCTTTGAAAAGCTGCAGATCGCCGGGTTCCAGTGTCAGCGACACGACTTTGTCCGACGTTCCTGAAATGACCTTGCCGACCTCGGGGAAATTCTCGTCCGTGCTGCTGCGGATCATCGGGGCGTATTCGAAAGTGCCGCCGCTGTCGGCATTCTGCAGCGCGAGGGTGACGGTAAAGTTGTTGGTGTCAAAGTGCCAAGGAAAGCCGTTCCCTTCCCACGCCGCATTGACGATCACATCGGCCAGAGGGTCGGCATAGCGAAAGAACTTCCCTTCCGGTTCCTGCAGGCATTCCCGGATGAACATGTCGAAGCCTTGGGTGTCGAAAACAGTGCGCAGCGGGCCTTCCTTCGGAAAGTTATCCGCAGGGATAAACGCATTGGAGCGGTCAAAGAATTGTCGCCGCGGGTCGTTCTCGGGAAGGGTCAGATCATCCTTGGTGAAATAGGCGTTGGTCCGCGAATAGCTCCGGTGGCCCTTGTCCGCGACGCTTTCGGCCTCGGCGACTGCAGCAGTTATGCCAGCAGGCGTCAGAAAGCCTTTGAGAACGGCACATCCCCGCGCCTCCAGATCACGGCGCACCTGCGCGAGGACTGCGTCACGCGCGGGTCCGGGCGTGGCGATCGGATAGCGCGCCAAGTCTATCAGGTCACTGGATGCATAGCGCATGTCAATCCTCCCGCATGAGCCCGTCAGTGAAAGCCTAGCCTTGCGACCGACAGAGCTCTGGGGAAAACCCGACATGAACGTGTCGTTTCATACCTAAGAGAAGCCAGCCGCGCGAAGAGACGGACCAGAGGTCACCTCGCGATCTAGCGGCAGTTCCCGTGGCCGCGTCTGCTGCAGGTCGGTGTGAACCCCGACCTGCGCAATATGCTTACCTCGTCATTCATCTTTGACCCGAACGCTCCGGTAACCTCGCCAAATCCGCCCAAACGTATGTACAACAGCCATACGCCTGCCATACGCGATCCACACGCCCGCCATACCCAGTCTGGCCTTGTATTCTTGGCGTTAACTCCGATTCGCGTTGCATCACCTCAAACATCCCACCGCGCGTTGCGCAGCCCACTTGATCCCCTCAGCACATCCGTCTATACGCCCCCAGTCGGCAAGCACTCCGCCCCGACTCATTTGCAACGCCGTGTTTGGCCGCTCCCGTCGCTGGGGGCCAATTCCGGCATAAGGAGAAGCGACATGAAACTACATGAACTACGCGATAACGAAGGCGCGACCAAAGGCAAAAAGCGCGTTGGCCGTGGTCCGGGTTCCGGCAAAGGTAAGACCGGTGGCCGTGGTATTAAAGGTCAGAAGTCCCGTTCGGGCGTGGCAATCAAAGGCTACGAAGGCGGCCAGATGCCACTCTACCAGCGTCTGCCAAAGCGGGGCTTCAACAAGCCGAACCGCAAGGCATTTGCTGTCATCAACCTCGGCCTGATCCAGAAGTTCATCGACGAAGGCAAGATCGACGCCAAAGCCGACATCACCGAGGACGCACTGGTTGCTTCCGGTCTGGTCCGTCGCAAGAAAGACGGCATCCGCGTTCTGGCCAAAGGTGACTTCACCGCAAAGGCAAACATCACTGTGACCGGCGCTTCCAAAGGTGCGGTTGAAGCTGTTGCAAAGGCCGGCGGCTCACTGACTGTCACAACACCGGCAGCGGCTGAGTAAGACCTTGTGAGCGACCTTGGCGTCGCTTACATATCTCTCCGAAGTTTTCCCAACGCCGCTGCCCCGGGGAACCGTGCAGCGGCGTTCGCATTGAAAAGAGACCCATATGGCTTCTGCAGCAGAGCAAATGGCCGCCAACGTCAGTTGGTCCGCCTTTGGCAAAGCAACTGAACTGCGCCAGCGCATCTTTTTCACGCTTGGTTTGCTGATCGTCTATCGCCTCGGCACGTTCATTCCTGTCCCGGGCATTGATGCGATCGCATTGCAGCAATTCATGGATGATGCGCAGGCGGGGATCGGCGGTATCCTGTCGATGTTCACCGGTGGCGCCTTGTCCCGTATGGCGATCTTTACGCTTGGCATTATGCCCTACATCTCGGCCTCGATCGTGATGCAGCTTCTGGGGTCCATGTGGGAACCATTGAAGCAGCTCAAGAAAGAGGGCGAGCAGGGGCGGCGCAAGCTGAACCAGTATACCCGCTATGGCACCGTGGTGCTGGCCACTGCACAGGCCTACGGCCTTGCCGTCAGCCTTGAGGCGGGCGGTCTTGCCGCCGATCCGGGCCCATTCTTCCAGGCATCGACGGTCATTACCATCGTGGGCGGCACCATGTTCCTGATGTGGTTGGGCGAGCAAATCACTGCGCGCGGTATCGGCAACGGTATCTCGCTGATCATCTTCGTCGGCATCATCGCTGAAATCCCTGCCGCTCTGGCGCAGTTCCTGTCACAGGGCCGCTCGGGCGCGATCAGCCCGGTTATTATCGTCGGTATCATATTGATGCTCGCGGTCGTTCTGACCTTCGTGGTGTTCATGGAGCGGTCGCTCCGTAAGATCCACATCCAGTATCCACGCCAGCAGCGTGGCATGAAGATCTACGACGGGTCTTCCAGCCACCTGCCGATCAAAGTGAACCCTGCCGGTGTGATCCCCGCGATCTTTGCCTCGGCCCTGCTGCTGTTGCCGACCACGATCAGCACATTCAGCGGTGGCTCGTCCGGTCCGGTCATGTCGACCATTCTGGCGCTCTTTGGCCCCGGTCAGCCGCTCTATCTGGTGTTTTTCGGCGGCATGATCGTGTTCTTTACCTACTTCTACACCCGTG
>CAXQAV010000251.1:0-5704 GCA_964221795.1 Luminiphilus sp.
CGCAGGTCGCGGTCGGTCAGCCCCTTCATGTCGACGGGCGTTTTGACCCGATCCAGAACGGGCGTATGCGGGCGGTCTGACATGGCGACCCTTCCTAATGCGTGCGCGCAATCACGAACCGCGCGGCTTCCTTCAGTGTTTCGGCCTCTTCACCGTAGGGAGATAGCGCATCGCAGGCATCATCAACCAGTTCAGCCGCGCGGCGCTTTGCCCCATCGAGGCCTAATAAGGAAACAAAAGTCGCTTTACCAGCGGCTGCGTCTTTGCCGACAGCCTTTCCAACCACGGCGGCGTCACCGGTTTCATCCAGAATGTCGTCGGCGATCTGGAACGCGAGCCCGAGGGCATCCCCGTAATTCGCCAGAGGCTCGCGCTCGGCCTCGGCCATGCGCGGACCGACCAGCCCCGACCAAGAGATCAGCGCCCCCGTCTTGCCCGCCTGCAGCGCAATGATCTGGTCGAGCGTCAAAGGTTCCGCCGCGGTCTCGGCCGCGATATCCGCTGCCTGACCGCCAACCATGCCGCGCACGCCTGCCGCATGGGCCAGCGACACCACAAGGTTCATCTTGGCGCGTGGGCTGCATTCGGCCTGTACCAGCAGCTCAAACGCCAGCGCCTGCAATCCGTCACCGGCCAGCACTGCCGACGCCTCGTCCCATTTGCGATGGACGGTCGGCTGGCCACGACGCAGGTCGTCG
Source organism: Luminiphilus sp. (assembly GCA_964221795.1). GTDB lineage: Bacteria > Pseudomonadota > Alphaproteobacteria > Rhodobacterales > Rhodobacteraceae > Yoonia. The sequence continues at coordinate 699 of CAXQAV010000251.1, forward strand.
TCATCCATGCAAGGCAGGTCGTCATGCACCAGCGAATAGGCGTGGATACATTCGATTGCCGCCGCAGCACCCGCCGCCTTGACCGGATTGATACCATGCAGCCGCGCGCTTTCGAGAGCAAGAAACGCCCGCAGCGCCTTACCACCCTTGACCGCATAGAGCATCGCCTCGGGCATGGGGCCTTCCAGCGCGCTGAGGGCAAACCCGATCCGCGCCTCCGCTACCTTGGAAGCATGGGCCAGCGCCTCCTTGAGCGGACGACGCTCCAGCGCGGCAAGACGAAAGCCGGTCTCAGCCATCCAGCGGGGCCGTGCCTGCGGGCGCACCATCGGCGCCCAGCGTGATTTTGGCGACTTTTTCCTCCGCCTCTTTCAGCTTGGCCTCGCAACAGGCCTTGAGGGCTGCACCCCGTTCATAGAGCGCGATGCTCTCATCCAGCGCCACATCGCCGCGCTCGAGCTGACCAACAACTTTCTCAAGTTCCTTGATCGCGTCTTCAAAGCTCATGCTGTCAATATCGCTCATTCGCCTCTTTCCTTCAGAACACGGACATGGGCGGCAGCAGATGCGCCCAGCGCCTCGAGGTCATAACCCCCTTCCAGACTGGAAACCACCCGACCGGCGCAATGCTTGTCCGCCAGATCGCAGAGTCTCTCGGTCACCCATGTAAAATCCTCTGTCTCCAGTTCCATCCCTGCCAACTGGTCGGCCTTGTGCGCGTCGAAGCCCGCCGAGATGATCAACAGCTCAGGCTTGAAAGCGTCGATCCGCGGGAAGACCTTGTCCTCATAGGCGGCACGAAAACCGGCCGAACCGGTGCCACCCGAGAGGGGCACGTTCACGATATTGCCGCAGCCGGTCTCATGCGCCGCACCGGTGCCGGGATAAAGCTGCCACTGGTGGGATGAGACGAAGAGGATACGCGGGTCATCCTCGACCAGATCCTGTGTGCCATTGCCGTGATGGACGTCGAAATCCACGATGGCCACGCGGGACAGCCCGTGTTGATCCAGCGCATGACGCGCGCCCACAACGACATTGCCAAAGAAACAGAACCCCATCGCGGTCTCGCTCTCGGCATGGTGGCCGGGCGGACGGACAGCGGCAAAGGCATTCTGCGCCTCGCCCCCCAGCACCACGTCCACGGCCCGCACCACACCGCCAGCGGCGCGATAGGCTGCTGCCAGCGTGCCCGACGACATATGGGTGTCACCGTCAAGCGAGCGCCAGCCCTCGGACGGGGCGGCCGCGCGGACGGCATCTATGTGCGACTTCGGATGCACCCGCAAAAGGTCGTCATCCGCAGCCAACGGTGCCTTTACGCGCATGAGGTCCATGCTCTCAAGCCGTCCCAATATCGCGTCCAGCCGCGCGACCTGCTCGGGATGTCCGGGCGGCGTCACATGGCCGTAGCAATCTTCATGTGTGATCAAAGCTGTTGTCATAGCGCCAACAGACCTAATTCGGTGGCAACACTCAAGCGCGTTTTCGCTATTCCGGCGACAGCATATAGCCCGCACCGCGCACGGTCTGGAGATAGCGCGGCTGCTTGGGGTCCACCTCGATCTTGCGGCGCAGGCGGGTGATCTGCACATCCACCGCGCGTTCCTGTGTCTGGCCACCGGACCGGCTGAGTTCCTCGACCAGCCGCGTGCGCGTGACCGCCTCTCCGGGGCAGCCCGAGAAGATCCGCATTAGCTGGCTTTCCGTCGCCGTCAGGCGCACAAGTTTATCGCCGTTCCACATCTCGCCACGCTCGATGTCATAACGAACCGGCCCGAGGTTCAGGACCTTGGGCAGCACCACCGCCGGTTCCGCAGCAGGAACACGGCGAAGAATCGCGTTGATGCGCAGGAGCAGTTCCTTGGGTTCGAACGGCTTGGCCAGATAGTCATCCGCCCCCGCCTCGAGCCCTGTAATCCGGTCATCCGTCCCGCCTTTGGCGGTCAGCAACATGATCGGCGTGGTCATGGTCCGGCGGAGATCACGGCAAAGCGACATACCGTCCTCGCCAGGCATCATCACGTCCAGAACGATCAGGTCGAACTCCAGCCCTGACAGGATACGGCGGGCATGGGCGGCGTCACGGGCGGTGGACACAAGAAAACCCGAGCGGATCAGAAATTTTTGCAGCAGTCCGCGAATGCGCTCGTCGTCGTCGACAATCAACAGGTGGGCGTCGTCACTACTCATGCGTTTCGGTCCTTCATCGCCTCGAAGTGCTGGCGCGCCTCTGTATCCATCATCGCCTCCAGCACCTGCCGGAAACCGGCCACGGCTTCTGGCCCTGCTGCACGATAGGCCGCCCGCATCCGGTCGCGCTGGGCATCCGACAGGGCGCGTTCCAGCGCCGCCCCTGCCTCGGTCAGGTGCAAATGCCGCTCGCGTTTGTCGCGTTTCCCAACGCTACTCTGCACCAAACCGTCTTCGATCAGAGTGCGCAAGACACGATTAAGCGACTGTTTTGTAACGCCGAGGATCGACAGGAGGTTGTTGACGGTCGTGCCGGGGCTGCGGTTGATAAAGTGGATGGCGCGGTGGTGGGCGCGGCCATAACCCTTGTCTTCAAGGATACGGTCAGGATCGGCGGTAAAACCGCGATAGGCAAAGAACATCGCCTCGATTCCCTTGCGCAGCTGTTCATCCGTCAGGAACAGCAGGCTTTGCCCCATCTGTGGCGGCAGTCCCTGATTCATCGGTGTCCCTCCCTCAACTTGCGGTAAGAATACGTCAGCTTTGTTGACATTCCAAGAATCAACTGCTAGCGAAACGCAGAAACTACGCAACATTATGTCCGAAACGGACCTATCAGCGTAACAAATGCAAATTGGGATGGAGGCAGCAATGGCTGGCGCATACGACGATAGAGACGGGAAAATCTGGATGGACGGCCAGCTGGTCGAGTGGCGTGATGCCAAGGTCCACATCCTGACACATGCCATGCACTATGCCTCATCGGTGTTCGAGGGCGAGCGTTGCTATTCCGGCAAGATCTTCAAATCGAGCGAGCATTCCGAACGTCTGCTGAAATCCGGCAAGCTGATCGACTTTGATATTCCCTATACCGTCGACGAGATCGAAGCCGCAAAACAGGCCGCACTCGAGGCCAACGGCCTGAAAGATGCCTATGTCCGGGCCGTTGCATGGCGCGGCGCGGGTCAGGATATGGGTGTCGCCTCGGCGCGCAACCCTGTGCATATGGCCGTCGCGGTCTGGGAATGGGGCAACTACTACGGTGATGCCAAGATGAAGGGTGCAAAGCTCGACATCGCGAAATGGAAACGCCCGAGCCCCGAAACCGCGCCATCACAGGCCAAGGCTGCCGGTCTCTACATGATCGCCACCATGTCCAAGCACGCGGCCGAGGCAAAGGGTTGCTCCGACGCGATGATGTTCGACTACCGCGGTTATGTCGCCGAGGCGACAGGCGCCAACATCTTCTTCGTCAAGGATGGCGAGGTCCACACTCCGATGCCTGATGCCTTCCTGAACGGCATCACCCGCCAGACCGTTATCGGCATGCTCAAGGACAAGGGCCTGACCGTTCACGAGCGGCACATCATGCCCGAAGAACTCGAAGGCTTCGAGCAGTGCTGGCTCACCGGCACCGCAGCCGAGGTCACACCGGTCGGCCAGATCGGCGACTACAACTTCGAGGTCGGCGTGATCACCCGCGAAATCTCGCAGGACTACGAAAAGCTCGTCCGCGCCTGACCTGCGGCGGCTCGTTGTCACCAAAGGGGCGCGCTGGCGCCCCTTTTTGTTTGCGCGCGACTCGGGCTGCGCCTCGCGGGCCGCGCGCAGGCATGCCGTCTGGCGTTTGGCGGAGTCGCGCAGGCGCTCGCGGCGCTGCAAGGCGAGTGACGCCTGCTGCGGCTGCTGCTTTCTGTCGTGCGTGACGGCCTTGGCGAGCGACGATTCGTGCGCGCCTCTTGTCCGGTCGAGAATGTGTTTGGTCATCTGATCCTCCCGATCATTGGGTCTCTATCATAGCACTCATCGGCGGATTTCCGTCAATTCCCATGATTTTGTCTAAAAATGGCGGATAATGGCTGGTCCAGCTTCGCCATTTGGCCGGATCAGCGAACAACCAAAATCCGATCAAGGCAGCCCTCGTCAAATTTAGGTCGGGTTTGACGGCCATGAATAAGGCACTTGAACGAGTGAACGGAATACAATGGTGCTACCTGATAATCGCAACGGCCTGCCGAACCCGACGCGCGCCCGGATATCTGACAGTGAATTCCGCCTGCGCAATCTGCTCAAGCGCGCGCCGCAGGACCTCTGGCTGGATACCATCCGGCGGACCCGTGGCGATGCGCACAACGGTTTGATCTATTGGATGCTCAGCCAGCCGCAGTGTGATTTTGCGGTCGCTGCCCATGCGTTCTACCGCGGCAACCCCGCCAACCATGTCGACAATCCGCAGCCGCTCCCCGCGCGGCCCGGGCCGGACAATCTCTTTGCCGTGGTGCTGTTCAACTGGGACACTGGTTCCTTCCGCACCCACAAGCTCAAGGCCGAGGCACAGGATGCGCACCCGCGCATGATCGCCCGCCTGAACCAGAAACTGCTGGTGCATCAGCATGGCAACCTGCCATTCCGCATCCCGCCAGAGTTCCAGCGCCCCGAAGGCGGGCAACCGCTGCAAGTTCCCGCGCATCTCTCACCGGACGACAATCCGCAAATCTGGGCGCTCTATGCCGATCTCGGCCTGCAAGTGCCGGACGATCCGCCGGGTTTCAGACGGAAGATCGCGAAAATCCGGGACGTTCTCCGGCGGCTGCGCCAGCGCCGCTAGGAGCCTACGTTACCCGTGGCCTTGCGCTGTTGCGCGCGTTGCAGGCCCAGCTTGCGCTCGCGCCAGATGATCAGCACGCCGGCGGCAATCACGATGCCCGCGCCGATCAGCATGGTGCCCGTCGGCACCTCGTCAAAGATGAAATAGCCGATCACCAGCGCAAGCAGCATCGAGGTATAGTCAAAGGGTGCCACCAGCGAGGCAT
>CAXQAV010000252.1:0-2685 GCA_964221795.1 Luminiphilus sp.
CAGAACATCATTCGCACCGTCATCGACACGGCGCGCGCCAAGGCAGCACAGGATGGCTTTGCGATTAATATCGCTGTCGTTGATGCCAGCGCCCAACTCGCCGGGTTCGAGCGTATGGAAGGCGCGGTTCTCGGCGCCATCGACGTGGCACAGAAAAAAGCCCGCACTGCGGCCCTGTTCCAGACCGACAGCATCGCACTTGGCGCAGAGGCGCGCCCTTCAGGCGCGATCTACACGATCGAGAACACCAATGGCGGGCTGATCAGCTTCGGCGGCGGCGTCGTACTCCGTGACGCGGACGGCACCTTCCTTGGCGCGGTCGGCGTGGCCGGTGCCACGGTCGAGGACGATGAAGCCATCGCGCAAGCCGCCGCCGCGGCTCTCCGGTAAGAGGAGGTTATCATGCCCATCGCAGTTTTTGCCCTGGCCATCGCGGCCTTCGCGATCGGCACGACCGAGTTCGTCATCGTCGGCCTCATCCCCGAGATTGCCGGCGACCTCGACGCGACCGTGCCTTCGGCCGGTCTTCTCGTAAGTATGTACGCTTTGGCGATCACGCTCGGCGCACCCACGATTACCGCCCTGACCCAACGCCTGCCCCGCAAGCCGTTGGCGCTTGGCCTCATGGCGTTATTCACCACGGGCAACCTCGCGGCGGCGCTGGCGCCGAGTTTCGGCACCCTTCTCGCCGGTCGCATGGTGACAGGTGTTGCCCACGGCGTGTTCTTCTCGATCGGCGCGGCAATCGCCACGTCTCTGGTCGACCGTTCGCGGGCCTCCCGTGCGGTGTCGCTGATGTTCGCGGGCCTCACCGTGGCCATGGTCGTGGGCGTGCCGCTTGGCTCCTTCATCGGCCAGACTTTCGGCTGGCGTGCGCCCTTCCTGCTTGTCGGTGCGCTCGGGGTTGTCAGCTTTACTGGCCTCGCTCTGCTGTTGCCGGGCAACCTGCGCATTGGCGCGGCACTGCCGCTGTGGCGGCAACTGGCACTTGTCGCCAGCCCGCGGCTGCTGGCACTTTATCTCGTCACCGTCTTCGGTTTTGGCGGCTCCTTCGTCGTCTTCACCTACCTCACGCCGCTTTTGACCGATGTGACTGGCATCGCGCCTGCATCGGTGAGTCTCGCGCTCATGCTCTTTGGTCTGGCGACCGTGGTCGGCAACCTCGCGGGCGGCGCGGCCTCCGACCGGCTTGGCGCAACAAGCGCGCTGCGTATCGTGCTGATCGGCCTCGTGGCATCGCTTGCCATGCTGCTGGCGACCCAGGGAAGCATCTGGGCGATCTCGGTCAACCTCGCTGTCTGGGGGGTCTTTGCCTTCGCCATCTCGCCGATCGTGCAATCGGCAGTGGTCGAAACGGCCGAGGCCGGAAGCCCCGGCGCAGGCGCCATCGCCTCGGGCTTCAACATCGCGGCCTTCAACCTCGGGATCTCGGGCGCATCAGCGGTGGGCGGTGCGATCGTGGCCGGCCCTGGCGTCGGGATGACCCCCGTGGCCGCGGCCCTTTCGGGTGTGATCGCCCTCGGCATCGTGTCACTGACAGCAGCGAAGGTACAGGAAAGCCACGCCTGACGCGCAATCATGCACTGCCGGCCCCGAGGCCTGGCAGTGCATAGTCACAATTGCGGCGCGCCAATGGTGTTGCCGGTTGCCGCCCCCAAACGCTCTGCAGTCACTGGCCGACCGCCTTTGGCTGGTTGACCCGTTGGGACAGCTCTGCACGGCTTTCGACCCGTTCGGAGTATCGATCGACCAGATGATCCTTGATGTCTCGGGTCAACAGGGTGAAACTTCACCAGTTCTTCCATCACGTCGACGATGCGATTGTAATATGGCGATGGCCTTATCCGACCGTGTTCGTCGAACTCGTCCCATGCCCTGGCAACCGAGGACTGGTTGGGGATTGTCAGCAGCCGCATCCAGCGGCCAAGGATGCGCAGCTGGTTCACCGTGTTGAATGATTGCGACCCGCCGCAGACCTGCATCACCGCCAGCGTCTTGCCCTGCGTCGGGCGCACGCCGCCGAGTGACAGGGGAATCCAGTCGATCTGCGATTTCATGATCCCGGTCATAACGTCATGACATTCCGGCGAGCACCAAACCATGCCTCGACACCACGTCACGAGGTTTCGCAGCTCGGCCACCTTGGGTTGCTCGGACAGCGCGCCATCGGGTTGCGGCTGGTCGCGCGGATCGAAAAGCTTCACCTCGGTGTCGAAACTGTCGAGGATTCGCGCAGCCTCATCCAGCGGCAAAGCGAGAGTAGCTGTGTTCGCGCAACGACCCGTAAATTCCCGCCCGGCTGGCAGGCCCCAAGACTTTGCAAAGGGCGCTTTTCTGCGCAGAGGTGCCGTTAGCTGCGTGCTATCATTTGTTTATATTTCTGCGGAGAGGACAGGTAGGATACGGCGGTTGCCTGCTCCCGCAACCAACACAATTTCCCCATGCATATCAAAGGCTTCCGGCGCGCCTCCCGGGGCCTTCTTCGTGTTCGCGCCTTCCGCACCCGTCGCAAGTCGCAACAGCCCGGCCAAGACGCCGTCAAGGGTCAGATCCAAGCCAGTGCCTTCCGCTGCGGGCGTCAGCACGATCCGCTCCACCAGAGACCGAAGCGCCTCCTTAGCCTCTTCCATGCCTTCGGCGGAGCCAAGGCTCCTGATCAGCCGGGACACCCGCCCCCGGTAGGCC
>CAXQAV010000253.1:0-2159 GCA_964221795.1 Luminiphilus sp.
GAGAAATTCACGGACACCGAACTGGAGCGCTACGCCCGCCATATCATCCTGCGCGAGGTCGGCGGGGTCGGGCAATAGGCGTTGCGCGAGGCGAAGGTGCTGGTGATCGGGGCAGGGGGGCTTGGTGCGCCTGCGCTAGAGTATCTTGCGGCGGCGTGTGTCGGCACCAGCGGCGTCATAGACGATGACACTGTCTAGAATGCCAACCTTCAACGGCATGTGATCCATCTGGACCGCAACATCGGCATGCCCAAGGTCCATTCGGCGGCCGAGATGATGCGCGCGCAAAACCCCTTTGTGGATGTGCGCCCCTATCATCGCAGGCTGGAGGCGGGGATCGCCCAAGACCTCTTTGCCGAGTACGATATCATCCTCGATGGCTCGGACAATTTCGCCACGCGCTATCTGGTGAATGACACCGCTGTCCGCTTAGGCAAGCCGCTGGTCGCGGCGGCACTGACCCAATGGGAGGGGCAGATCGGTGTCTACGATCCGGCCAATGGCGCGCCCTGCTATGCCTGCGTCTTTCCCGAAGCGCCGGACCCGAGCCTCGTGCCGACCTGCGCGGAAGCAGGCGTCATCGGTCCTCTACCCGGCGTGATCGGCGCGATGATGGCCGTCGAGACGGTCAAGCTGATCACTGGCGCAGGCGACACGCTGCGCGGGCGGCTGCATATCTATGACGCGCTCTATGCCCAAAGCCGGACGATTGCTGTGAAGCGCCGCAACGACTGCGCGGTCTGCGGCAGCGCGGGCTAAGTATTTTAGGCAAGATGATGCGCAGGCGCTGGCACCTGCGCGGGAGGCATTCTAGGTTGTGGGCAAAGGAGATTTGCCATGACCAATCCGCTTCTGTCCGACTGGACAACGCCCTTCGGCCTGCCGCCTTTCGATGCGATCTCGGATGATGACTATTCCCCAGCGGTAGAAGCCGCCCTCGCCGAAGCGCGGGCGAATATCGCGGCCATTGCCGACAATGCCGAGGCGCCCACATTCGCCAATACGATCGAAGCAATGGAACGGGCCGAAGAGACCCTGAACCGCGTCCTCGGGGCTTTCTACAACGTTGCCGGTGCCGACAGTAATGCCCGCCGCGAGGAACTGCAGCGCGAATTTGCGCCGCTGCTGAGCGCATACGGCTCCGAGATCACCGAGAACAAGGCGCTCTTCGCGCGGGTCGAGGCGGTGTGGGAGAAACGCGACGAACTGGACCTGACCGACGAACAGCAGCGCGTGCTGATGCTGACACGGCGCGGCTTTGTCCGCTCTGGTGCGCAGCTCGAAGGCGCCGAGGCCGCCCGCCTGCGCGAGGTCAAATCGCGCCTGTCCGTACTTGCCACCGAGTTCACCCAGAACTTGCTTGCGGACGAGCGCGAGTGGTTCATGCCGCTTTCCGAAGACGAGATGGAGGGTCTGCCTGACTTCGTCATCGCCACCGCCCGCGCGGCTGGTGAAGAGAAAGAGGCAGGCGGTCCTGTTGTCACCCTGTCTCGCTCCCTGATCGTGCCCTTCCTGCAATTTTCGGCCCGCCGTGACCTGCGCCAGAAAGCCTATGAGGCTTGGGGCGCGCGTGGGGCAAATGGAGGCAAGACCGACAACCGCGCGATTGCCGCTGAAATCCTGAAACTGCGCGAGGAACGGGCCAAGCTGCTCGGCTATGACACTTTTGCCGACTACAAGCTGGAAACCGAAATGGCCGGCACACCGCAGGCGGTGCGTGATCTGCTCATGCAGGTCTGGGAACCGGCCAAGGCTGCGGCTGAAAGCGATGCAAAGGCGCTGGAACGCATGCTCCATGCCGAAGGTTTCGACGGCCCTCTGGAGCCGTGGGACTGGCGCTACTATGCCGAGAAACGCCGCAAGGAATTGCACGACCTCGATGAGGCCGAGTTGAAACCCTACTTGCAACTCGACCGTATGATCGAGGCGGCCTTTGCCTGTGCCAACCGTCTTTTCGGGCTGGAGTTCTCACCGGCAGAGGGGCCGGTCTATCACCCTGACGTGCGCCTCTGGGAGGTGACCCGCAAGGGCGAGCATGTCGCCCTCTTTATTGGCGACTACTTCGCGCGTGGCTCCAAACGGTCGGGCGCATGGTGTTCGGCGATGCGCAGCCAGCACCGTCTGGATGGCGAGGTGCGGCCACTGGTGGTCAACGTCTG
>CAXQAV010000254.1:0-5081 GCA_964221795.1 Luminiphilus sp.
AAGGTTGGTGCCACGCCACCTGCCCCTGTCACAGCACCGGGCGCTGGCAGTCCGACGCCTGTGCCGCCAAGCGCCGCGACGCCGCTCCCTGACCCGAGCGCTGCAACAACCGCAGCCGCCGCAGCACCAGCACCGGCAGCACCCGACCTTGGCGCGGCCCCCGCTCCGGCACGCAGTGATGCGCGCTTTACCATGCCGTTGCAGGGTTCGATTATCCGGGACTATTCACCCGGCTCGAATGAAGGCATCGACATCAGCGCGGCCGCTGGAACCGACGTGCGCGCGGCAGGTGCTGGCACTGTCGCTGCTGTCACCACAGACACCAGCGGTGGCGGTATCGTCGTGATCAAGCACAATGACGGCTTGCTGACGGTCTACACCCAGCTAGACGGTCTCACCGTTGCAAAGGATGACAGCGTCAGCCAGGGACAGGTGATTGCCAAGGTGCGCTCCGGTTCGCCGAGCTTCCTGCACTTCGAAGTGCGGCGCGGCTTGCAGAGCCTCGATCCGAACGACTACCTGCCCTGATCAGGGCAGGGTCACACCCTTGCGGCCCGCAAGATCGGTGAAATACTGCCAGGCCACACGGCCGGACCTGCTGCCGCGTGTCGCCTGCCATTCGATCGCTTCGGCCCGCAGGGTCGCGTCGTCAATCTCGACCCCGTAGGCATCGCAGTAGCCACGGATCATCGTGAGGAATTCGTCTTGATCACAGGGATGGAAACCCAACCACAACCCGAAACGGTCTGACAGCGAGACTTTTTCCTCGACAGCCTCAGACGGCGAAATGGCCGAAGACCGCTCGTTTTCGATCATGTCACGCGGCATCAGGTGGCGGCGGTTTGATGTGGCATAGAGCACCACATTGTCAGGCCGCCCTTCGATCCCGCCATCCAGCACAGCCTTGAGCGACTTGTAATGCGCATCATCATGGCTGAATGACCGATCGTCGCAGAACATGATGAACCGCTCCTTTGCGCCGCGCAGAAGGTTCAGGCAGCGCCCGATGCTTGGCAGATCCTCGCGCTGGATCTCCACGATTTTGAGAAGTGGCTGTTCCGCATTAACTGCGCCATGCACTGCCTTGACAAGGCTTGATTTTCCCATGCCACGCGCGCCCCACAAAAGGGCGTTGTTCGCAGGCAGGCCAGCGGCAAACTGGGCCGTGTTCGCCATCAGCGTATCACGGGACCGGTTGACGCCGACCAGCAGGCTCACATCTACGCGGTTGACCTTTTCAACAGGCTCTAGCCGGTCGGGATCGGTGTGCCAGACAAAGGCCGAAGCGGTGCTGAAATCAGGCGCAGGCTGAGGTGCGGGGCGTAGACGCTCAAGCGCGTCAGCGATCCGGCGGAGTTCCTTGTCGCTCACGATTTCGACCCTTCGGCAGGCTCCTCGACATCAAGATCATCATCGACATCAAAGAGGCTCTCACCCTCGCCGATCACACCATCGGCGCGGGCCTGACGGTCTTTTTTGCGTTCGACGGCAGCAACAAGATGGATCGAGATCTCGTAGAGGCCGTAGACCACCACGAAAAGAATGATCTGCGTCACCACGTCCGGTGGGGTCACAAGTGCGGCCACAACAAGGATACCGACCACAGCATATTTCCGCGTGCCGCGCAGACCGCGCGAACTCGCCAGACCAGCCGACCCCATCAGCGTCAGCAGCACCGGCAGTTGGAAACAGATGCCAAAGGCCACGATCATTTTCAGGGTGATATCGAGTGTCTCGTTGACCTTGCCGTTAAAGACAATATCCACCCCGCGATCGATTTCCGGTACCATTGTGGGTGGCAGGGCAAGGCTCTCACCGCCCGCAGAGGGCAGCAGATCGGCACCTGTCGTGGGCGGCGTCACTGCATTGGCCATGAAGGCACTGACAAAGGATGGCAGGTCAGCAAAGCCAAGAAAGAACGCCATCGCCAGCGGCACAACGATATAATGTGCAAAGGATGCACCCAGCAGGAACAGCAGCGGCGAGGAGATAATGAAGGGAAGGAAGGCATCCTTTTCCTTGCGATAAAGTCCCGGCGCGACGAAACGCCAGAGCTGGTAGGCAATCACAGGGAAAGACAACGCAAGCCCCCCGACCACGGAAATACGGATCAGCGTGAAAAAGTACTCCTGCGGCGCGGTATATTGCATGACGGGGTTGGGATTACCCAGATCCCGCATGGTCTTCTCGATCGGTCCGAGAAGGAAGTCTAGCAGCGTGCTACCAAAGGAAAAGCAGAGGACCATCGCCACCAGAAAGGCGATGACAGAATAGATCAGACGGGTGCGCAGCTCGGCCAGATGCTCGATCAATGGGGCAGAGCTGTCTTCGATCTCGTCGCGGGCGCTCATGATTTCTTCTCGGGTTCAGCGGCGGGCGCCGGCTCTGACGCCACCTCGGCGGCAAGGTCGGCATCGGCAGCGGCTTCGGCGGCTGCGGCCTCTTCCGCCTCACGGGCCTGACGCTTCAATGCCGCATCGGCCATCGCCTTGCTCATCTTTTCCTTGGCAGCCTGGCGTTCCTCGGAAAGCGCCTGGGTCGCCGGACCCTTGGTGATCCCCGTTGCTTCTTTCAGCTTGTCGGTGCCGAATTTGGTAGGGTTCGCGGCGGCATTGATGGATTTCGAGATATCCTTGACGCCCGCCTCATTGGCCGCCTGGTCCATCGCGCGACTGAACTCGCGCGCCATCATGCGGGCCTTGCCGGTGAACTGGCCCATGGTGCGGAAAAGGCCCGGCAAGTCCTTGGGCCCGATCACGATCAGGGCCACAATGCCGATCACCACCATTTCGCTTGCGCCGAGGCCGAACATCGCGAGGCTACCTTAGGTTGGGGTCAGAAACGGATCAGACTTTGTCTTTGTCTTCAGCAGGCGTGACATCTTTGGCGTCTGCCATGCCGTCCTCAAGCTCTTTCTTGCCGTCATCGACACCGCGCTTGAATGCGGTGATCCCTTTGCCGACTTCGCCCATCAGGCTGGAAATCTTGCCGCGCCCGAACAGGACCAGCACCACAACAGCGATCAGAAGCAGACCAGGAAGACCAATATTGTTGAGCATCTCTTTCTCCTCAAGCGGGTCCAACCCCGCAACAAGTTCGTTTATCTGGTCAGACAAATAGGGCCGACAACAGACATATGGAAGCGTGAAAACGCAAATCCACAGTAACGAAAGCCCTTTTTTGCAAGGGTTTTTGATAATTTGTGCCATAATATTGTCAGTTGCCAAAAAATTGACAAAACTGGACACAACGGGAGGAGAATCACATGCGCCGCGCCGACCGTCTGATGCAACTGATCCAGATCCTGCGCGACGGGACACTGCACAAGGCTGCCGATCTTGCGGCAGCTACGGGCGTTTCCCTCCGCAGTATTTACCGAGACATGGAAACCCTCGCCGCCTCTGGCGTCCCGATCGAGGGCGAGCGGGGGATCGGTTACCGCGTGACCGCTGCGATCACCCTGCCCCCGCTCAATCTGACAATGACCGAGATGGAGGCGCTGCACATCGGCCTCTCGGCCGTTGGCGAAAGCGAGGATGCAGAGCTTTCATCGGCCGCCAAGGCCCTGCTTACCAAGCTGGATGCCGTCACCCCCGAAGACCGCAGCCGCGCGCCGCAGGGTAGCGGTTTTGCCATCTATCCCTTCGCCGATGCCGCGCGCGGCTTTCAACATCTGCCGGTGATGCGGCAGGCGATGCGCACGCGCCAGAAGCTCGAGGTGGTCATCGGCGGCACCACCCGCACCGTCCGGCCATTGCAGCTTGATTACTGGGGGCGTCTCTGGACCTGCGTCGTCTGGTGCGAGACCGCACGGGGCTTTGACGACCTGCGCGTCGACCAGATCGAACGCCTGCGCGTCCTGCCGAGCCTCTTTGTAGACGAGGCGGGCAAATCCCTGAAGGACTACAACCTGCTCAAAGCGCACTGATCAGAGCCAATCGGCGTAATGGATCAGAGGCCGGAAATAGGCGATCATACGCATCTCACCCTGCGCCTGACCCCAAGGGGCCACGCCATGCAGCAGGTGACGGTCAAGCAGAATGGCCTGTCCGGGGCGCGCGGAAATCTCCACCCGCTCGCAGGTTTCGAACGCCGTTTTTCGCGTTGCTTGATAAATGTCGGTGACGTCAACGTCGCCCCAATCCTCGGGCGGGATGCCATCGAACGCCTCTGCAAAGGCCGCGCGCATCAGATGGTGGCTGCCTTTCCAGACGACCAGCGGGCTGACCGCACAGTCATTGAGGGGCAGCCCCAGAATGAACCCGTGCGGTTCGCGCAGATGGCGGCGTTTGTGCGGGCCTTCGGGCAGCAAACCGTCGACATGCGCCGCATCACGGTTCTTGCGATACCGGTGTGCGGCGTCGCTCTCGCCCGGGTCCTGTCGGGGGTAACCGGAAAAGACAACCGAAAGCTGGGCTTGGTGCCAAATATCCGGTGCCGTGACATGGTCCAGAAAGGGGCCACGCAGGGGAATGCCGCCGATGCTGCCATCTGCTGCATTGGGCAACGCATCCACGCCGACAAACCAGGTTGCGCCATGGCGCCGCTCGCCGCCTCTCGCTAGGACCTCCAGACCTGCATCACGCGCAGCCGCCGCCCAGCGCGCGACCTCCGCGGTGTGGTCAAATACGGTGTAGCCTCCTGCTCCTACCAACCCAGCGCCTTACGCAGCATGTTCAGCGCAACCAGCGTCAGGAAGATACCGAAGATCCACTTGAGCGGGTCCGGGTCCAGCCGGTGCGCGAGCGCGGCACCCCAAGGTGCCGTGATCCTTGTCATGATCACAATCAGACCAAAGGCGAGCAGATTGACCGCACCAATCGTAAAGGGCGGGCTGTCCTTAAGTTCTACCAGCATAAAACCGGCCACAGCGGGCACAGCAATGATGACGCCAAAACCGGCAGCCGTGGCAACGGCACGGTGGATCGGGACATTGAAGAGCGTCATGACAGGCACACCGAAAGACCCGCCGCCGATCCCCATGACCGCAGACAGAAGCCCGACGAGCGGCGACAGAACGGCGAGCAGGATGCCTTTGGGCATCGCATCAGCCAAGCGCCACGCCGATTTGCCGAATGTCA
>CAXQAV010000255.1:0-2651 GCA_964221795.1 Luminiphilus sp.
AAGCCCGAGCTGGAAATCTACGCCGATGACGTTGCCTGTTCGCATGGCTCGACTTCCGGTGCGATTGACGAGGATGCGCTGTTCTACCTGCGCTCGCGCGGGGTGCCGGAGCGTCTGGCGCGGAACATGCTGACCCTGTCGTTCCTTGCCGAAGCGCTAGAAGAAATCGCAGATGAGCATTTGGCCGAAGAACTGCGCGCCCGTCTGGAATCCTGGTTGAACCGTCACAGCTGATGTCAGTCACCACCGATATTGTGCGCACATGGCGCAGGCCGCGGACCGTGATCCGCGACCTGCTCGCCCAAGGGCGGCGCGAGGACCGCGCGATCGTCTTTTTGATGATCAGCTGCTTTCTTATTTTTGTGGCCCAATGGCCGCGCCTGCGGCGTGTGTCCGAAGGTTATGAGCCTTCGCCATGGCCCGAGGATATGAACTTTGAAGGTATGATGACCTATACCTTCTTTGCGGCCGTGATCGTGCTGCCGCTGGTGATGTACGGGGTCGCGGCGCTTTCGCATCTTGTCGCCAAGTTGTTCGGCTGCAAAGGCAGTTTCTATACCGCGCGTCTGGCACTTTTTTGGACGCTGCTGGCGATGTCGCCGCTCATCCTGTTCTACGGGCTGGTGCGTGGGCTAATCGGCCCGGGGGATCAGGCAACGATGGTTGGCGGTGTAGGGGGGCTGTCCTTTGTCATCATCTGGCTCGCCTGCCTGAGAGAGGCGGAAAGCGCGCAATGACAGTCACCTTCCAAAGCTGGATGCAGGCTGTCTGGAACAGCATCATGGAGCCCTCGGACGCGGCGCGCAAAGTGATCGCACTCGGGCTGCCGGCGCAGGCGCTCTGGACGGGGCTGGCGCTCGTTGCGGTCCTGAACGTGATCCTGCTGGCCTTGTTGCAGCTTTTGTCGCCGGCTCCGGTCGCATTCGAGGAAAGCGCCTTTGCGCTTTCGCCCTTTGCCTATGTGGCGATTATCGGCATCTTTCTGGTGCTCTTTGTGGTGGGCACCCATTACGTGGGCCAGTTCTTTGGCGGCACAGGCAGTTTGGTGGCGACACTGGCGATTATCGTCTGGTTCCAGTCCGTCAGCCTGACATTGGAAACTGTGCAGCTGGTGCTGGTGTTGATCAGTCCAGCGATTGGGTCGCTTTTCGGGCTGTTGTCACTGGGCGCGCTGGTCTGGGTTTTTGTGAATTTTGTCAAAGTCTTGCATGGCTATGACAGCTATGCCAAATCGGTACTGACGATTATCCTGTCGCTGGTGATGACGGCCTTCGGTGCCGGTCTGGTGCTGGCGATGTTCGGGGTAGGTCCCGCAGGAGGTATATGATGAGCTATGACGTCGCAGCAATCCGCAAGGATTTTCCGATCCTTGCGCGGACGGTCAATAACAAGCCGCTTGTCTACCTCGACAACGGTGCCTCGGCGCAAAAGCCGCAGGTGGTCATTGATGCTATCACCCGTGCCTATGCGGAGGAATACGCCAACGTTCATCGGGGCCTTCACTACCTGTCGAACCTCGCGACAGAGAAATACGAGAGCGTGCGCGGTACCATCGCGCGGTTCCTCAATGCAGGGTCCGAGGACGAGATCATCATGAACTCGGGCACGACCGAAGGCATTAATATGGTCGCCTACGCATGGGCCATGCCGCACCTGCAGGCGGGTGACGAGATTGTCCTGTCGATCATGGAGCATCACGCCAACATCGTGCCGTGGCATTTCCTGCGCGAACGGAAGGGTGTGGTGATCAAATGGGTGGACGTGGATGCCAACGGTGATCTCGACCCGCAAAAGGTGATCGAGGCGATTGGCCCCAGGACAAAACTCGTTGCGGTCACACAGATGTCGAACGTGCTCGGAACGGTTGTCGATGTGAAAACCATCACCGCGGGTGCCCATGCCAAAGGCGTGCCGGTGCTGGTCGATGGATCACAGGCGGCGGTCCATATGCCCGTTGATGTGCAGGACATCGGCTGCGACTTCTACGCGATCACAGGCCATAAACTCTACGGTCCGTCGGGCTCCGGCGCGATTTACGTCAGGAAAGAGCGCATGGCCGAAATGCGCCCTTTCATGGGCGGCGGCGACATGATCCGTGAAGTGAGCCGCGATACGGTCACATGGAATGACCCACCGATGAAGTTCGAGGCTGGCACCCCCGGCATTGTGCAGATGATCGGCCTTGGTGTGGCGCTCGACTATATGATGGGCGTCGGGATGGAAGCGATTGCTGCGCATGAGCGTGGCCTGCGCGACTATGCCCGCGACCGGTTGAACGGGCTCAACTGGCTGAACGTGCAGGGCCAGTCCGCCACCAAGGGGGCGATCTTTTCCTTCCGTATGGAGGGGGCGGCGCATGCCCATGACATCTCGACCGTGCTGGACAAAAAGGGCGTTGCGGTCAGGGCGGGGACGCATTGCGCGATGCCGCTGATGGAGCATATGGGCGTCGGTGCCACCTGCCGCGCGTCCTTCGGGATGTACAACACCGTGGACGAGGTCGACGCGCTGGTTGATGCGCTGGAGCTTTGCCACGAACTCTTTGCCTGACATAGGTTTTCGGCGTTGCGAGGCGCCGATCACCCCGCTATAGACGCAATCAGGCACCCGTAGCTAAGCTGGATAGAGCGCTGCCCTCCGAAGGCAGAGGT
>CAXQAV010000256.1:0-2009 GCA_964221795.1 Luminiphilus sp.
GTTGCTTATCCGGCAGCGAACCCAGACCATCAATGCCCTGCGCGGGCATCTGGGCGAGTTCGGAATGATCGTTCCGCAGCGCGCGGCCAACATGTCGAAGCTGATTGCCATTGTGGAAGACCCGGAAAGCGGTCTGCCTGCCGATGCCATCCCCACGCTCAAGGTGTTGGTGGCGTCACTCGCCCATCTCGGAGCGGAAATCGGCAAGCTCGATACCGAGATCGCCCGGTGTGCCAAGGAGAATGAGGTGGCGCGGCGCCTGATGACAGTCCCGGGGATAGGTCCTCTGATTGCCACGGCCATAGCGGTTCTGGCTCCGCCCCCCGAGACGTTCCGCAAAGCGCGCGACTTCGCGGCCTGGCTCGGGCTCACGCCCCGTCAGCATTCCACAGGAGGCAAGCAGCGTCTCGGGGCCAACACGAAGATGGGCGAACGGTCGTTGCGGCGATTGCTGATCATCGGGGCCAACAGCGTCATCATCAAGCGGCATGTTCATGCCGCTGCCCGGCCGGGCACATGGCTTGGCGAGATGCTGACGCGCAAGCCGCCGATGCTGGTGCGGGTCGCGCTGGCGAACAAAATGGCGCGGATCGTCTGGGCGCTGATGG
This sequence comes from Luminiphilus sp., assembly GCA_964221795.1. Taxonomy (GTDB): domain Bacteria; phylum Pseudomonadota; class Alphaproteobacteria; order Rhodobacterales; family Rhodobacteraceae; genus Yoonia. Next base: position 609 of record CAXQAV010000256.1, read on the forward strand.
CCCGAGGCGGCGCCTACCAGTCTCCGACCGCTGCGGCGTAAGCCGTCACTGGTCGCGAGGACGTCGGAGCGGAAGAGGGCAAGGAGACGTTTGGCGCACGGTCGTGAGACGGGATCGGGAGAACCAGAGCGCAACAGAGTGCCATCGAGCACGCGGCTTTGATCTGGACCCGACCTGCGAACACCATACGGGCCCGCGGCGTGATGATGGCCGCAACAGAGGCCGGATACATGTCAGCACCCGACACCGCGCGAAACTGATCCAGAAACCCTCTTGCGCAAGGGGCGGTTATACATGTTGCGCAAATGCTGTGAAGGTTTCACCTTGCGAATCCAGTCTGTTAGTCAGGCTGCATGAGCAGACCCATACCCCCGACCTACAAGACCAGGAACTGGCCAGCCTACAATGAAGCAGTCAAGCGCCGGGGCTCGCTGACGATCTGGTTTGACCCCGAGATGAGCTGGGATGCCGCGCCGACAGGCAGGCGTGGCCGCCAGCAGACCTACAGCGATGCCGCTATCCAGACGTGCCTCTCGATGAAAGTGCTGTTCGGCATGGCGCTCCGGCAGACGACCGGGTTCGTCGAGAGCCTGCTACGGCTGGTCGGCCTGAACTGGACGGTGCCCGACTTCAGCACGCTATCTCGCCGCCAGAAGACCTTGGCCGTGAACATCCCCTACCGCGGCTCCAAGGGGCCGTTGCACCTGCTGATCGACAGCACCGGGATCAAGGTCGAAGGTGAAGGCGAGTGGCACGCACGCAAGCATGGCGGCCCGAAACGGCGCGTCTGGCGCAAGCTCCACCTTGGGATCGATGAAGAAACGTTGGAGATCCGGGCCGTCGAAGTCACCGGGAGCCACATCGGTGATGCGCCCAACCTACCCACCTTCTCGACCAAATCCCGCAGGACCAGGAAATCGGTAGCGTTACGGCTGATGGCGCCTACGACACGCGCAAATGCCACGATGCGATTGCAGATCGCGGTGCCCATGCCGTCATCCCGCCCCGCAAGAACGCGAAGCCCTGGAAGACGATCACCGCCGAAGCCGCGTCGAGACAAAGATGCATTGTATCAAGTTGCTGGGCCAGCGGCTCATGGCACGGGACTTCGACCGACAGGTCGCCGAACTCCAGGTCCGCATCGCCGTCCTGAACGGCTACACCGCGCTCGGAATACCCGTCACGGAAGCTGTGGGATAAGTCCGTCCGGGGAAAGGGGAACCTCGGCCTTAAGCCGATTTGTGCATCAGAGCCCTTGACACTAATAATTAGCTATCTATGTTTTTCCCGGCGATGGTTCCCCGGAAGAGGAGCCGGATTTCATCGCTGCATCAAACTGGAGGAAATTCATGTCACGGACAGCCAATTTGGCCGGCCCGCGTTCGCGGACCGGGATGGTGG
>CAXQAV010000257.1:0-2258 GCA_964221795.1 Luminiphilus sp.
CGCGACAGCACGACGCGCGGGGGCCTCGCCTGCCTTGCCGAGGCTGGCTGGGTGCCGCAGGAGATCGCCGATCAGCTTTACGACCATTACCGGTTTCACCGCGAGGTCGAACACCGGCTTCAGATGATCAATGACGCCCAGACCCAGACACTGCCCGTCGATCAGGACGGGTTCCAGCGGCTGGCCTGTTTTATGGGGATGACGACGGAAGCGCTCCGGCAGGAGCTGACCCACCGGATCGAGGCGGTCCACGGGCTGATCGAAGGGTTCTTTGCGCCTGACGAAGTTGATGACGCGGCCGTTCCCGACTGGGGCAGCGAGACTGTCAACCGCTGGCACAGCTATCCCGCCTTGCGCTCGGCCCGCGCGACCGAGATCTTCGCGCGCCTGCGCCCCGAGATTCTGGGGCGCCTGCAGGAAGCGGCGAAACCGGATGAGGCTTTGGCGCAATTCGACGGCTTTCTGCGCGGGTTGCCCGCCGGTGTGCAGCTTTTCTCGCTCTTCGAAGCCAATCCGCAACTGACCCAGTTGATTGTCGATATCTGCGCGACGGCCCCTGCGCTGGCGCAATATCTCTCGGGCAATGCCGGTGTCTTTGACGCGGTGATCGGCGGGTCTTTCTTTAGTGACTGGCCCGGGGCCGATGAGTTGGCAAAGGCCCTTGCGCAGCATCTGCAAGAGGCAGGCGACTATGAGGCGCAGCTTCTCGCGGCGCGGCGTTGGGCAAAGGAGTGGCATTTCCGCGTCGGTGTGCATTTCCTGCGCGGTCTGGTTTCTGCCGAGCAGGGTGCGGCGCAATATGCCGATCTGGCGGATGCTGTCCTGAGGGCGCTTTGGCCGATTGTTGTTGCGGATTTTGCGCGCAAGCATGGCCCGCCGCCGGGCCGTGGCGGCGCTATTGTGGCCATGGGCTCCTTGGGGGTGCGCCGGCTCCATGCGAGCTCTGACCTTGACCTTATCATGATCTATGATCCATCAGGCCAGGAGAGTTCGGACGGGCCGCGTCCGCTGGCAACGCGCGCCTATTTCGCGCGGTTGACGCAGGCGCTTGTGACGGCATTGACCGCACCGATGGCAGAGGGGCGGCTTTTCGAAGTGGATATGCGCCTGCGGCCGTCGGGCAGGCAGGGGCCTGTTGCCACGTCGCTGCAGGCCTTTGGTGATTACCAGCGCAATGAGGCATGGACATGGGAGCATCTGGCCCTGACGCGGGCGCGGCCTGTGGCGGGTGATACGGACCTCTGCGCCGAGATCGATGCAATCCGCCGTGACGTGATTTCCGAGAAATCCCGCAATCCGGCCATTCGCGCGGATGTGGCCGATATGCGCCGGCGCCTGTCAGAGGCGCGCGGCGAGACGGGCGAGGGTGATCCGAAATCCGGGGCGGGGCGCCTGCAGGATATCGAGCTTTTTGCGCAGACGCTTGCCCTGATGGCCGCATCACCTGCCGCCCGCACTGCTGAACAACTGGCCGCGGGGGCTGCTGCGGGACTCATCAGCTCTGATCAGGCAGGTAGCTTGGCACTTGCGGCAGAACGGTTTTGGCAGCTACAGATGGCGCTGCGGTTGCTGACCGGAGAAACGGTGGCGTTCGATGCATTGGGCGAAGGGGCGTTGCGGTTAATTCTGCGCGAGCTTGCTGTGCCGGATGTGGCGACCCTCGAGGGCTTCTTGCAGGAGGCATCAGCGCGTGCGGAGACCATTATTGCCGGGTTCCTGGAGGGCAAATGAGCGACATAGACGTTTTTGATCCGAAAGGATTGATCCGCGAGTCCTTCCGGATTGAGGGTATCGGTGCGCCTGAGTGCCGGAGCATTTTTCTGGACTGGGCATTGGGTGTGCCGTCTGGGCGCGACACCCGGCAAGAGGTTGAAAAGCTGTTGGCCCACTACAGCACGCGCTATCCGGCAGAGCACCCGATGTTCGAAACACTTCAGGCAGCGCTCGCCGAAGCTCCGGCCCCCACCCGCCGGGGCGGAAGGCGGGGGCGGATGCTCTAGATCGACAAAGCGGCGGTTATTGTGCCGCGACACCATGTAGCAGCTCGCTCGCCTCACTGGATCGCGATTGAGACAAACGGAAACGCCCCAAAAGTTTCCAACCCGACCACAGGTCGGGTCAGCATCAAAATCCCCGCCGCCATCCGACGGGAGATTCACCATAATCTCGGCATCTGTCACCCCGTCCTGCTCCGCCTGAGCAGGGGAGGATCGCTGATTTCCCAATCGCGGGTGAACGCTTGAGAGCTATTTGGCGAG
>CAXQAV010000258.1:0-4222 GCA_964221795.1 Luminiphilus sp.
GAAAGAAAATGGGATGGTATTCGCGGCCAGTTGATCGTGCGCGGGGGCGAGCATCACCTCTGGTCGCGGGGCGAGGACCTAATGACCGACCGCTTTCCCGAACTGGCGCAACTGCGCGATTACTTGCCCGACGGCACGGTGATCGACGGCGAGGTGCTTGCCTTTGCCGGTGACCGCCCCCTGTCCTTCAACGCGCTGCAAAAACGGCTCGGGCGCAAAACCGTGCCGAAGAAACTGCTGGCGGAAGCGCCTGTTATCCTGATGGGCTATGACCTGCTGGAACATGGCGGCACCGACATCCGCAACCGACCATTGCAAGAACGGAGGGCGCTGCTTCAGGCCTTGATTGCAGAGGTGCCATCCGAGGCGCCGTTGCGTCTGTCGCCTTCGGTTCCTTTCCTCACTTGGGAAGACTTGAGCGCCGCGCGCGACCAATCCCGTGATCTGGGCGCCGAAGGGCTGATGTTGAAACGCCTCTCCAGCCCCTACCTTGCGGGCCGCAAGCGCGGCGACTGGTGGAAATGGAAGATCGACCCGCTGTCCATCGACGCGGTGATGATCTATGCGCAGGCCGGTCACGGGCGGCGCGCGAACCTGTTTACCGACTACACCTTTGCAGTGCGCGACGGGAACGAGCTGGTGCCCTTTACCAAAGCCTATTCCGGCCTCACCGATGCAGAGTTCCGCGAGATTACGGCATGGGTCCGCACGAATACCCTGCAACGCTTTGGCCCCGTCCGACAGGTGCCGCCCACCCATGTGTTCGAGATTGCTTTCGAGGGCATTCAGGAAAGCCCCCGCCACAAATCCGGTGTTGCCTTACGCTTTCCCCGCATGCTGCGCTGGCGGCGCGACAAGCCCGTGGATGAGGCAAATACGCTCGATGATCTCAAAGAGATGTTGGCGACATATGGATGACGGGGTTTTCACCCCCGTTCCCTGTCCTTATGTATTCACCAAGCAATGATGAAAGGCGATCCCATGAAGTTCCCGACCCCTGTTTTCGATGCCAATGCCTCTGGTGGCAAAAACCTCGGAAACCTGCCCGAATGGGATCTGACGGACCTCTATCCCGCACCTGAGAGTGATGAACTCAAACGCGATATGGCGTGGCTCGAAAAGGAATGTATCGCCTTTGCCGCCGACTACGAAGGCAAGCTGGCTGCGCTGGATGCTGAAGGGATGCTAAAGGCTGTCCAGCGTTATGAGGAAATCGACATTATTGCCGGCCGCATCATGTCTTTCGCTGGTCTGCGCTACTACCAGTCCACCACCGACAGCGACCGCGCCAAATTCATGGCTGACTGTCAGGACAAGATCACCGACTTTACCACGCCGCTGGTCTTCTACGGGCTGGAGTTCAACCGGCTGGAGGACGACCACCTTGCGGGTCTGCTCGCCGCCAATGCCGATCTTGCCCGCTACAAGCCTGTTTTCGACCGAATGCGCGCGATGAAGCCGCACCAGTTGTCGGATGAGTTGGAAAAGTTCCTACACGACCAGTCCGCTGTTGGCGCTGCCGCATGGAACCGCCTGTTTGACGAAACCATGGCCGCGCAGGAATTCGAGGTGGACGGCGAGACGCTGAACCTTGAAGCCACGCTCAACCTGCTGACCGAACAGGACCGCGCCACCCGCGAGGCCGCAACCCATGCGCTGGCGAAGGCCTTCGAGGCGAACATCAAACTGTTTTCCCGCGTCCACAACACGCTGGCCAAGGAAAAGGCGATCGAGGACCGCTGGCGCAAGATGCCGACCCCGCAGACGGGGCGGCACCTGTCCAACCACGTCGAGGCGGAAGTGGTCGAGGCGCTGCGTAACGCCGTTGTCGCCGCCTATCCGCGCCTGTCGCACCGCTACTATGCGCTCAAGGCCAAGTGGATGGGGCTGGACAAGATGCAGGTCTGGGATCGCAACGCGCCGCTGCCGATGGAGAGCGACCGCATCGTGGGCTGGGAAGAAGCCACCAAGACGGTTCTCGACGCCTACGCGGGCTTTGATCCCAAGATGGCAGAGATCGCCAAGCCGTTCTTTACCAATGGCTGGATCGACGCGCCCGTGAAACCGGGCAAGGCCCCCGGTGCCTTTGCGCATCCGACCGTTACGCCGGTGCACCCTTATGTGATGCTCAACTACCTTGGCAAACCGCGCGATGTGATGACGCTGGCACATGAGCTGGGCCACGGCGTGCATCAGGTGCTGGCCGCAGAACAGGGTGAACTCCTGTCCTCAACTCCGCTGACGCTGGCCGAAACCGCCTCGGTCTTTGGCGAGATGCTGACCTTCCGCAAGATGCTCGAAGGCGCCAAGTCGCAGGAAGAGCGCAAGGTGCTGCTGGCTAACAAGGTCGAGGACATGATCAACACGGTTGTCCGCCAGATCGCCTTCTATGACTTTGAATGCAAACTGCACGCCGCCCGCGCCGAAGGGGAGCTGACGCCGGACGATATCAACGCGCTCTGGATGTCGGTGCAAGCCGAGAGCCTTGGCCCTGTGTTCGAATTTGCCGAAGGATACGAGACCTTCTGGTCCTACATCCCCCACTTCGTCCACTCGCCCTTCTACGTCTATGCCTATGCCTTTGGCGACGGCCTCGTGAACGCGCTTTATGCGGTCTATGAGGAAGGCGATCCGGATTTCCGCGCGAAGTATTTCGACATGCTGCGCGCAGGCGGGTCGAAGCACCACAAGGAGCTACTGGCCCCCTTCGGGCTGGACGCATCCGATCCGGCGTTCTGGGACAAGGGGCTGTCGATGATCGAAGGGTTTATTGACGAGTTGGAGGCGATGGAGGGTTAGGCCTGCCCTGCGTAGGCCGCTTCAAGCGTGGCAATGTAGATCTTGGACATCTGCAGCATCGCTTGGGTGGCCCGCGCGGCCCCTTCCCTGTCAGGCCCGCCAACCGTGCGCACCAGCGCCTCGGGCACGACCTGCCATGACACTCCGAAACGGTCGATGCACCAAGCGCAACGGCTTTCCTCGCCACCATCGGCGATCAGCGCATCCCACAGGCGGTCGGTCTCTTCCTGATCCTTGGCCATCACCATGATCGAGGCTGCGGGCGACGCCAGATAATGCAGCCCGCCGTTCAGCGCGAGATAGGGCACGCCCGACAGATGGAAATCGACCATCAACGGTTCGGCGCCCTTTTCATAGTCGGTTTCAATCGCCGATCCGGGGATCAGGCTGACGTAGAACTCCGCGGCCGCCGCGCCTTTGCCGTCAAACCAGAGGCAGGTGCGGACCTTGGACATCAGTCCAGCTCGGTCCAGGGCCAGGGCTTCACTTCGCTGGCGCCGGTCTGATAGCGCGCGGCTTTGGCCATCCAGACACCCATCGTCGTGCCGATCTCGGCCAGTTGCTCATTCGGCTGGCGCTTGTTGAAGAGCATGATCAGGAATTGCGCGACTGTTAGGAAACCCAGCAAGGTGCTCGCAAAGCTCATCAGCACCGCGATAATGACCACATTCAGCAGCCGCACCCAGATATTTTCGAGATCGGTCTCGACGTCGATATCACTGGTGTCTTGATCGTTTGCCATCGGCCCCTCCTGTCACGCCGGCAGACCGGCGGCAAAAACCATATCCATCATGTGCTGTGTGCCGCGCGAGAATTCAAGCGGGCAAGGATAATCAGCCCCAGTCTGCACCGATTGCACAAAGTTTTCCACCTGGCAAACGTAGTGGTTCACGGCGGGCCAGCGCTCGGAGACCATTTGTCCGCCGGTCTCTAGTACCAGCTGCGCCATATCAAAGACATTGGCGTTGAACGGGCAGGTCAAGGTGAGCACGCCTTTGTCCCCGTGGAAAACGACCTCCTGCCGTGGGGCCAGACGGGTTGAGACCATGCTTTGATAGCTGAAACCGGGGAAATCGGCGGTGAACTGGGCGTAGGTGTCAACGCCATTTGTCAGATCAATCCGCGCATGGGTGATCTTGTCAGGCTCCGCCCCGCTGACAAAACGGGCGGCACCAATCGTATAGACGCCGATATCCCGCAAACCACCGCCACCCTTGTCGGCCTGATTGCGGATATTGCCTGCGTCGTCGTTGAAATAGCTAAACGCCGCCTCGACGTGTTTCAACGTGCCGATGGCGCCCCCCTGCACCAATTCGCGGGCACGGACAAATTGCGGATGGTGGACGATCATAAAGGCCTCTGCCGCCAAAAGCCCTGTCCGGTCGCGCGCGGCGATTAGCTGGTCAAACTCCGCAGCTTCAAG
>CAXQAV010000259.1:0-5260 GCA_964221795.1 Luminiphilus sp.
CTCGAATGCAAAGCGCGGGATCTTGGTGACAACGTAGTCGATGGTGGGCTCGAATGACGCAGGCGTCACCCCGGTGATGTCATTGTCCAGCTCATCCAGCGTATAGCCGACCGCCAATTTCGCGGCGATCTTGGCAATCGGGAAACCTGTGGCCTTGGAGGCCAGCGCGGAAGAGCGTGACACGCGCGGGTTCATCTCGATTACGACCATACGGCCATCTTCGGGGTTCACCGCCCACTGCACATTGGACCCGCCGGTTTCCACACCGATTTCGCGCAGCACGTTGATGCTGTGCGTGCGCATGATCTGGTATTCCTTGTCGGTCAGCGTCAGCGCGGGGGCGACAGTGATCGAGTCGCCGGTGTGCACGCCCATCGGATCGACGTTTTCGATGGAGCAGACGATAATGGCGTTGTCGGCTTTGTCGCGCACGACCTCCATCTCGTATTCTTTCCAGCCGAGCAGCGATTCATCGACAAGAATCTGCCCCACAGGCGAGGCGTCCATGCCTGACCGGCAGTAGTATTCGTATTCTTCGCGGTTGTAAGCCACGCCGCCGCCGGTGCCGCCAAGGGTAAAGGCAGGGCGAATGATGGCGGGCAGGCCGATGTCTTCGAGCGCTTCAAGGGCGAGGGCCACGCCTGCCTTGATGTCGAACTTGCCGTTGGTTTTCGGGGCGGTGACGATGGTGGCTTTCGGGTTTTCAATGCCCAGACGGTCCATCGCCTCGCGGAACAGCTTGCGGTCTTCGGCCATTTCAATGGCCTCGCGCTTGGCGCCGATAATTTCCACGCCGAATTTTTCCAGCACGCCCATATCGGCCAGCGCCAGAGAGGTGTTCAGACCGGTCTGCCCGCCCATCGTTGGCAGCAGGGCGTCGGGGCGTTCTTTTTCAATGATCTTGGCGACAACTTCGGGGGTGATCGGCTCGATATAGGTGGCATCGGCCAGTCCGGGATCCGTCATGATCGTCGCGGGGTTCGAGTTGACGAGGATAACGCGATAGCCTTCCTCGCGCAGGGCCTTGCAGGCCTGAGCGCCAGAGTAGTCGAACTCGCAGGCCTGTCCGATAACAATGGGCCCCGCGCCGATGATCATAATCGACTTGATGTCGGTACGCTTTGGCATGGCAGGCCCCCAGATTTTGCAAATTCTCGTGGGTTATAGGGATGGCGCGGCGTAGCGCAAGAGGGTCGGGGCGGATGAATCGCCCGTTTCAATAAAAAATCAAATGATCCGGTGAGGGCCGTTTGATCTATGTCAACCAAAGATGACACTTAATCTGTCAATTTAGAGTTACACATAGAGGAGTTGTCTCATGCGTATTCTATTTGTTCATCCCAACTACAGATCCGGTGGTGCGGAAATTGCGGGCAACTGGCCGCCGGCATGGGTGGCTTACCTCTCTGGCTCGCTGCGCCGTGCGGGATTTGATGACATCCATTTCATTGATGCAATGACCAATGACTTTTCCGATGAGGACGTGGCCGAAAAGATTGCCGCCCTGCAACCCGATGTGGTCGGCGTCACCGCGATCACCCCGTCGATCTATAAGGCAGAAGAGGTTCTGCGGCTGGCAAAGGAACATGCACCTGATGCCCTGCGCGTGCTGGGCGGGGTCCATGCGACTTTCATGTATAAACAGGTGCTGTCCGAGGCGCCTTGGGTCGACGTGATCGTCCGTGGCGAGGGCGAGGAGATCGTCACCGAGCTGATGACGGCCGTTCGTGATGGCCGCTGGCCTGCGGACAAGCGCAAAATCCACGGGCTGGCCTTTATCGACGGGGACGAGATTGTCGCGACCCAAGCCGCCAGCACCGTCAAAGACCTCGACGGCATCGACCCCGACTGGACGATTCTGGAGTGGGAGAAATACATCTACATCCCGCTGAACACCCGTGTGGCGATTCCAAATATGGCGCGGAGCTGTCCCTTTACCTGTTCCTTCTGCAGCCAGTGGAAGTTCTGGCGCGACTACCGCGTCCGTGATCCCAAAAAGGTCGTCGATGAAATCGAGCGTCTGGTGAACGAGCAGGGGGTCGGCTTTTTCATCCTTGCCGACGAGGAACCCACGATCAACCGCAAGAAATTCGTCCAGTTCTGCGAGGAGTTGATCGCCCGAGGTCTGCCCGACCGGGTCAAATGGGGGATCAACACGCGGGTGACGGATATCTACCGCGACCGCGAGTTGCTGAAGTTCTACCGCAAGGCGGGGCTGGTGCATGTGAGCCTCGGGACAGAGGCCGCAGCCCAGATGAAGCTCGACCAGTTCAACAAGGAAACCAAAGTTGAAGAGAACAAGACCGCAATCCGTCTGCTGCGCGAGACGGATATTCTGGTCGAGGCGCAATTTATCGTGGGTCTCGATAATGAAACACCCGAGACCCTGAACGAGACCTACAAGATGGCGTGGGACTGGCAGCCGGACCTGGCCAACTGGTCCATGTATACGCCCTGGCCCTTCACGCCGCTCTTTCAGGAGCTCAAGGACAAGGTCGAGGTCTTCGATTTCAGCCGCTACAATTTCGTGACGCCGATCATGAAACCTGCCGCGATGGAGCGCGGCGAGTTGCTGGACGGTGTGATGAACAACTACCGCCGTTTCTATATGCGCAAGGCGCTGTTCCATTATCCGTGGCGCGGCACGGGGTTCCGCCGTCGGTATCTCTTGGGCTGCCTCAAGGCCTTCATGAAGGCGGGCTTTGCGCGGACCTTCTATGATCTGGGCAAGGTGGGTTACACGGGGCCGCAGTCCAAGGGTCGGCTGGATTTCCAGTTTGACGACAGCCGCACCATCGCCGAAGCGCAGATGGAGGATTGGGAGGCCAGCGCCGACAAGGCCGCCCGCGCCGCCGAGCGCCGCGCGGCGATCCGCGCGCAGGGCAAGGAACGTGCGGTCCAGCGCAATGCGGACTTCAAGATGCCCAACGGGGCCGAGGTGAAGGCCTGCGGCGGCGGCTCTGACCAGATGGAGGAGGTCTAGGGATGCCCGTGGACAAAGCGGGCTGATCGGACCGAATGCCATTCTGCAGCTTCTGCCGGTGCTGGAACAGGCAGGCGGCGTGCGGTTCCGCGATCAGGTGATGGCCATGGCGGGTGTCTTTGCCCCGCCAAGTGCTGCGGGGATGATGCCCGAGGGACCAGCCGCGCGGATGCATCAGGCGCTAAGGACGCTTGAGCCGGAAATGGCGCCCTCGCTTGCCTGGGAGGCAGGGGTGCGGACCGCGCATTACATCATGGCGCACCGGATACCGCAGCCGGCGCAAAAGGTGTTGAAAGCATTACCCCCGTTGCTGGCAGCGCCTATCCTGTCCAAAGCTATCGCGAAACACGCTTGGACTTTTGCAGGCTCGGGCCGGTCTATGCGCGAGGGGACCTTGGTCTTTGCCATTGCCGACAATCCCATCGTGCGCGGCGAGGTCAGCGAGGTACCGCTTTGCCACTGGCATCGGGCGGTCTTCGAGACACTTTTCCGCACGCTTGTAGACGAAGGTTTGCGCTGCCGCGAGACCGGGTGTTGTGCCATGGGGCAGGACGTCTGCCGCTTTGTGCTCGCGCGGGAGCCAAGTTTCTAGAAACTTGGGGCCTCAGGCGGGAGTATTTGGCGCAAGATGACTGGCGGGCTGTTGACATGGCGCTGCCAAAGGGGTGTATCGGGCCGACCGGAATAACCCCTTTGAGGACCCAGATCATGCATGCCTATCGCAGCCATACTTGTGCCGCTCTGACTTCTGCCAACGTCGGTGAGACCGTTCGCCTGTCCGGTTGGGTCAATCGGGTGCGCGATCACGGCGGGATCCTCTTCATCGACCTGCGCGACCACTACGGCATCACGCAGGTGCTGTGCGATCCTGACTCGGCGGCGTTCTCGGAGGTCGAGAAGGTGCGTTCGGAGTGGTGTATCCGTATCGACGGCGAGGTAAAGGCGCGTGATCCCGAACTGGTGAACTCCAAGATCCCGACCGGCGAGATTGAAGTCTTTGTCCGCGAGATCGAAGTGCTGGGCGCGGCCAAGGAGCTGCCGCTGATGGTCTTTGGCGATCAGGAATACCCCGAGGAAACGCGCCTTAAATACCGCTATCTCGACCTGCGCCGCGAGAGCATGCAGCAGAACATGAAGCTGCGCTCGGATGTTGTGGCTTCGATCCGCAAGCGGATGTGGGACAAGGGCTTCCGCGAATATCAGACGCCGATCATCACCGCTTCCTCGCCCGAGGGTGCGCGCGACTTCCTCGTGCCGTCGCGCCTGCATCCGGGCAAGTTCTACGCGCTGCCGCAGGCCCCGCAGCAGTTCAAGCAGCTGATCATGGTCAGTGGTTACGACAAGTATTTCCAGATCGCGCCCTGCTTCCGTGACGAAGACCCGCGCGCCGACCGTTCACCGACCGATTTCTACCAGCTCGACATGGAGATGTCCTTTGTCACCCAGCAGGATGTGTTCGACACGATCAGCCCTGTAATCGCGGGTGTGTTCGAGGACTTCGGCGGTGGCCGCAAGGTGGATGCGCCGCAGGACTGGCCGCAGATTTCCTACCGTGATGCCGCCCTTTGGTATGGCACCGACAAGCCGGACCTGCGCAACCCGATCAAGATGCAGACCGTGTCCGAGCATTTCCGCGGCTCTGGTTTTGCGATCTTTGCCAAGCTGCTGGAGCAGGACGGTACCGAAATCCGCGCGATCCCCGCGCCGACCGGTGGCAGCCGCAAGTTCTGTGACCGTATGAACGCCTTTGCCCAGAAAGAGGGTCTGCCCGGGATGGGGTATATTTTCTGGCGGGATCAGGGCGAAGGGATGGAGGCCGCAGGTCCATTGGCCAAGAACATCGGCCCCGAGCGCACCGAGGCGATCCGCCAGCAACTCGGTCTGGGTGTGGGCGACGCGGCCTTCTTTCTTGGTGGCAAGCCGTCCGCCTTTGAGACTGTCGCAGGCAAGGCCCGCACTGTCATCGGTGACGAACTTGGCCTGACCGACAAGGACCGCTTTGCCTTTGCATGGATCGTGGACTTCACGATCTACGAGCGTGACGACGAGACCGGCAAGATCGACTTTGAACACAACCCATTCTCAATGCCGCAGGGCGGGATGGAAGCGCTCTTGGGTGATCCGCTGGAGGTCAAGGGCTTCCAGTATGACCTCGCCTGTAACGGTTACGAACTGGTGTCCGGTGCGATCCGGAACCACCGCCCCGAGATCATGTTCAAGGCCTTTGAAATCGCAGGCTATGGCGAGGATGAGGTGCGCAAGCGCTTTGGCGGGATG
>CAXQAV010000260.1:0-3905 GCA_964221795.1 Luminiphilus sp.
TCAGACGTGTGCTCTTCCGATCTCCGATCAGCATGATGTTGGATTTCGCCAGCTCGATATCGGACTTTTCGGCGTGGTTCAGGCGTTTGTAGTGGTTGTGGACCGCGACCGAGAGCACGCGCTTGGCATGGACCTGCCCGATCACGTAGTCATCCAGCACCTGACAGATTTCCGCAGGAGTGGGCACGCCGTCACCTGCCTTGAGGCCGGCTGTCTTGGTCTCTTCACGGATGATATCCATGCAGAGCTCTACACATTCATCGCAGATAAAGACGGTAGGGCCCGCAATCAGCTTGCGGACCTCATGTTGGCTCTTGCCACAGAAGCTGCAGTACAAGGTGTTTTTACCGTCAGATCCGCTCGAATTCGCCATCTTAAACCTCTGGGCGTAGCGCCCTTTCCGTTCCATTTTTTGCCCTGCCCCAAGTCTAGGGCAGCCCGCCGAGGTCCACAATGTCAAAATCACCTTGCACACAATGCGGTTAACAGAACGATAATGCGTTCCTTCTCCACGTCTTATGGCAAAAAACAAAGGCGGCAATATGGCCGCCTTTGGTCACTGACATGTGGATTTCTGGTCAGTCTTCGGCTTTGGTCCGATTCTCGACGATCTCGTCGATCAGGCCCCAATCCTTGGCTTCTTCGGGCGACATAAAGTTGTCACGCTCCAGCGCGGCCTCGACCTTCTTCAGGCTGTTGCCGGTGTGCTTGACGTAAATCTCGTTCAGGCGGTCCTTGAGTTTCTGGGTCTCGGCGGCATGGATCATGATGTCCGTGGCCTGTCCCTGATACCCGCCCGAAGGCTGGTGCACCATCACGCGGCTGTTCGGCAGCGAAAAGCGCATGCCCTTGTGACCGGCTGTCAGAAGCAGCGAGCCCATCGAAGCCGCCTGCCCGACAACCAGCGTGCTGACCTTGGGGCGGATGTACTGCATTGTGTCGTAGATCGACAGGCCCGAGGTCACGACACCACCGGGGCTGTTGATATACATGCTGATCTCTTTCTTCGGGTTCTCCGATTCCAGATGCAGCAGCTGGGCGACGATCAGCTGGCTCATGCCGTCATGGACGGGGCCGTTCACAAAGATGATCCGCTCTTTCAGCAGACGCGAGAAAATATCGTAGGCGCGTTCGCCCCGTGCGGTCTGTTCAACGACCATTGGGACAAGGTTCATATAGGTCTCGACGGGATCTTGCATATCTACTGCCTCTGCTTCGGACGGGACCGTCCTATTTCATATATCCTGACAGAGTCTTAGTGGCGGGCGTCAGGGGCTTCAAGTGCACCAACGAAACCTTTGACGAATCGTAAGCGATGACTTACGGTAAGTCATGGATTACCAAGATGCAATCACCGCATTGGCAGACCCGACCCGGCGCGAGATCATCGACCGTTTGCGCAGCGGCCCCCTGCCCGTCGCAGCCATCGCCGCCGATATGGCCGTGAGCCGCCCCGCCGTCAGCCAGCACCTGCGTGTGCTGTCGGATGCGGGCCTTCTGACCGTGACGCCCCAAGGCAACCGCCGCCTCTATGCCATCGCGCCAGAGGGGGTCGACCAACTGCGCCGCTATCTCGATACGCTCTGGGACGATGCCCTGAGCGCGTTTGAGCGCGCCGCCCGTGAAAAAGCGAAAGGAGGATCAAAATGAACGATCCGATCAAAAAGACCCTGACCGTCCCTCTCTCGGCGCGGGAAGCATTCGACCTCTTCACCGCAGACATGGACACATGGTGGCCCAAAGCCTCGCATTCGGTCAAAGGCGCCAAGTCGAAACTGACCTTTCCCAAGCACAAGGGTGAGCCCATCATCGAAACAGGTGAGGATGGCGAAGACGCCATCTGGGGCAAGCTGATCGCCTATGATCCCGGCAAATATCTCGCCTTCTCATGGTATCCGGGGCGCAGCGAATCCGAGGCCACGGTGGTCGAGGTCACCTTCACACAGACCGAGGCAGGCACACGCTGCGACCTCGCCCACGGCGGTGTCGATATACTGGGGCCAACTGCGGATGCGGTCAGTACCAGCTATCTGCACGGCTGGGATCTGATTCTGGGATGCTTTGCATCGGCGGTGCGGGTGCCAGAAATGGCCTGACGCCGTTTCGGGCTACCGATGACCGACCCACCCCCGGTCATCGGTAAAAGCGCGCGCGGCAGAGACTGTCATTGCTTCATATCCTTCTGGCAGTTTGTCCATGCGTGCCAAAGGCTCGGGTGAGGCTGCAAGAACCACATTTGCCCGCCCACTCCGACCTACAGGTCCTTTAATCGCGACGACATGCGGATAAACCGATGTCAGGATCGCATGAACGCCGCGCACCAGAGACCCGTCCGGGCGATCAATAAGATTGACGTAGACCGGCCCCAAGACAATCTCGCGCAACCGCTCATAAGTCTCCAACGTCGCAAGGTGGGCAGGCACAGAGCCGGACGAAAACGCATCCATCACGGCCGCATCAAATCGCCGGTCGGTTTCGTTGAGGTAGACACGACCATCCGCATGGACCACAGCTAAGCGCCCGGAGCTGTCGCTGGCACCCGCGTCAAAGCCTGCCTGCATCAAAACCGCGGATGCACGCGGAAGGTTCTCGCGCACGACCCGCGTGACAAGCGGATCGATTTCGACCGCAACCGCCGTCGCATCAGGGCTCGCCTCAACAAGCTGCGTCGGCAGGCTGTACCCGCCACCGCCGACAAACAACACAGCCGGTGACGGCCCCAGATCAACCGCCATCCTGTCCCAGATCAACTGTGTATATGACAAGGCAAGCGGACTCTCGGGATCGCGCGTGACGTCCTCAGCCGCCTGCGTTGTCCCGTCCGAATAAAGCCTTACCGTATCGTCGCGTGTGACAACGTGCAGGCAGGACAGGCCGGATTCGTATTGACACACGGGCGGTCCGGCAAACCCCGCAATCCCGACCAAACCCAAGGCTGCAAGGCTGATCACAGTCTCGGGTTGCTCAGGCCTGTCATCGTCATTCATCCCACGCCGCAGGAACAGCAGGCACATGAGGGCAGTAAACCCGCATGCAGCGAACGTCGCCGTTGACCCGATCAAAGGTAGCAATGCAAACCCCGCCAGGATGGCCCCGAGGATTGCGCCGACCGATCCCGCAGCAAGGACAAAACCGAGCGTTGACCCCTCACGACCCGGTCGCGCCTCTATCGCGAGCTTTGCAAGAAACGGTGACGGCAAGGTGATGCAGACCGAAGCGGGGAAAAAGACCAGAATGACACTTACCACCATGCCGCTTGTGCCGCGCAGGCCGATGGCATGCAGGATACCCAGAAATGTGGGCGACACCGCCATCAGGACCGCCGAGGCGATCAGCGCATTGCGGACTTCACGACGCGCGACACGATAGGGCTTTTCCGCGATCAGCCCACCCAGAGCACTGCCCAGTGAAAATCCGGCAAGCACCACGGCAATGACGGTTGTCCATGTCAGAAGCGAGGTGCCGAAAAACGGCGCAAGCACACGGCCCGACGCAATCTCGTAGGTCAGCCCGACGGCTGACAGCACAAGGATCAGAGCGATGATCACAGAAAAGCGCAGGCCGCGCGGCATCGCATCAACCTGCGTTTGCATGTCTTATCCCACGTGGAACAGTGAAGCAAAAAGGCGCGGATCAAGGCTCTCGGACGCAAAGGTCTCGCCTTCTGTCAGCACCGACACCGCGTCATGGCTGTGCAGGCTTTCCTGATGGCTGGCGATCACGCGGAAATCCGAAATACGCTCATCCAGTTGCAACTGCTCGGTGAACAGGCGCGCCGCATCCTCGACGAAGATCGGATTCGCGGCGTTGAGTTCCGCAAAGGCCTGCTCATCCTCGCGCTTGACCATCACCTGCGTTTCGGTGGGCACAGCGGCACGGGCACGGTCGATCAGGTCTTCAAACCA
>CAXQAV010000261.1:0-3567 GCA_964221795.1 Luminiphilus sp.
CCAGATGCTCGATGGTGTTCTGCAACTGATGAACGGGCTTGGTCAGCAGCATCGGCAACAGCCAGAAGGTCACAGCAAACCATGACCCTGTGATAACCGAGACGAAAGCGATCAGCGCATATCCCGCCAGATGCAGGCGGCTTTCGAGGATCACCTTGGCCTCTTCCTCCTTGCGTATGAAGGGCTCGATGATCACGCCCGAGGCACGGCGGACAACACCAAAGACTCGGTTGCGCCAGTAGGTGATGCCTGAAAGCCAAAGCAGATAGGTCCAGATCGTATAAGGCTCGCGCACAAGCTCGCCGTCGCGCTCCCAGTCCTGCGTGTACTGGTGGTGGGCGAAATGCATGATCTGGTCATAGTCGCGCGGGAAGATTTGGATGAACCCGATGATGCGGCCGAAGACCTCGTTCAGTTTGCGGGTCTTGAAGACCGTCGCATGGGACAGCTCGTGCTGGGCAGCATAAAGGAAATTCAGCAGCACGCCCAAAGCGGCCCCCGTCACCCAGACCCATCCGGTGCCCATCGCCTGCCAGTGCAAAATCCCCACCAGCAGGATCGCCCCCAGATGGCTCGCCATCTGGATCGCGCCCATCTTGTCCGAGCGCGCGGTAAGGTCCTTCAGTTCGGCAGGGGTCAGCAACTTGCGGCGTGAGAAACTGGCTTCCATATGCGGCTCCTTCTGGACTCAATGCGCCTCTTATCTGGACTCATCGCATCGGCCATGGCCAGACCGGTCAATCCTTAAGAGGCAGTTTACCTTTGCACGGAACGGTCCCTTCATCACGGGTTTTTCCTGGCTTTGCGCCGACGTTGTGCCGACGTTGTGCAGACGCGATGCCGATCACCGAAAGTGCTGATATCCTCAGGCATTAACGTCGATTCGGCCCCCGCACGGCAAGTGCCGTCTTTTTCACCCGCCGCACGTTGCTTCCTGACGCCACGTTCAGGATGACGCGTGCGTCAACTTTGGACATGATTGCCCAAACCGGAGGCACCCCAATGACCCAATACCCCTATCTCCTCGCGCCCCTCGATCTGGGCTTTACGACGCTGAAGAACCGTGTGCTGATGGGGTCGATGCACACCGGTCTTGAGGAAACCAAAGACTGGAACCGCGTGGCCGAATTCTACGCCGAGCGCGCACGGGGCGAGGTCGGGTTGATGGTCACCGGCGGCATGGCGCCCAACGCCGAAGGTGGCGTCTTTCCGGGGGCGGCTGGCCTGTTTTCCGATCAGGATATCGCCAGCCACAAGATCGTCACCGACCGTGTCCACGACGCAGGCGGCAAGATCGCCATGCAGATCCTGCACGCGGGCCGCTATGCCTATTCGCCCAAATGCGTGGCCCCCTCCGCGATCAAATCCCCCATCTCTCCCTTCCCGCCAACAGAGCTGGATGAAGAGGGGATCGAAAAGCAGATTTCCGACATCGTCACCGCCGCATCCCGCGCGCGGCAGGCAGGCTATGACGGGGTCGAGGTGATGGGCTCCGAGGGCTATTTCATCAACCAGTTCCTTGTCACCCATACCAACAAACGCACCGACCGCTGGGGCGGGTCTTACGAGAACCGCATGCGCCTGCCGGTCGAGATCGTGCGCCGCGTCCGCGAGGCCGTAGGCCCTGATTTTATTGTGATTTATCGCCTCTCCATGATTGACCTCGTGCCCAACGGCTCGACCTGGGAAGAAGTCGTGATGCTGGCCAAAGCCATCGAAAAGTCCGGCGCCACGATCCTCAACACCGGCATCGGCTGGCATGAGGCGCGCATCCCCACGATTGCCACCTCCGTGCCCCGCCGCGCCTTCACTTGGGTCACCAAGAAACTGATGGGCGAGGTCGCGATCCCAGTGATCACCTACAACCGGATCAACACCCCCGAAGTGGGCGAGGCGGTGCTGGCGGACGGTTCCGCCGATATGGTCAGCATGGCGCGCCCCTTCCTTGCGGACGCGCATTTCGTAGCCAAGGCGATGGCCGGCAAGGCCAACCACATCGCGCCCTGCATCGCCTGCAATCAGGCGTGCCTTGACCACACATTCAGCGGCAAACTCTCTTCCTGCCTTGTGAACCCGCGCGCCTGTCACGAGACCGAAATCACCATCACCCCAGCCGCCACGCCGAAAACCGTGGCCGTTGTGGGGGCGGGCCCTGCAGGCCTTTCCGCAGCCCTGACCGCAGCCGAGCGCGGACACCGCGTGACCCTGATCGACCGTGCCTTCGAGATCGGCGGCCAGCTCAACATGGCCAAGCAGGTGCCGGGCAAGGAGGAGTTCTGGGGGCTGGTGGATTATTACCGGACGATGGTGCAAGGCTCCGGTATTGATGTGCGGCTGGAAACCGAAGCCACGGCAGAGATGCTCGCTGAATTTGACGAGGTCATCATCGCAACAGGCGTCATCCAGCGCGACCCGGCTATCCCCGGGCAAGATGGGCCTAACGTCCTGTCTTATATTGATGTTTTGCGCGGCAAGGCCGAGGTCGGAGCCCGCGTCGCGATCATCGGCGCAGGCGGGATCGGCTTTGACGTGGCCGAGTATCTGGTGACCGACGACAGCCCGACCGAGAACCTTGACGAATGGCTGGTAAAATGGGGCGTCGGCGATCCCGCAGAGGTCCGCGGCGGCTTGCGTCCCGAAGGCCCGCAGCCCGAAGCGCCCGTCCGGCAGGTCACCCTGCTCCAGCGCAAGGCCGAGAAGCTGGGCAAGCGACTGGGCAAGACCACGGGCTGGATTCACCGTGCGGGTCTGCAGATGAAAGGCGTCAAGATGATCGATGGCGTGAACTACGAACGCATCGACGCCGAGGGTCTGCACGTCAGCTATGGCGCAGCGCGGGAGAACCCGTCGCTGATCGCAGCGGATACGATTGTTCTCTGCGCGGGGCAGTTGTCCGAGCGGTCACTGGCGGATGCGCTGGCCGAGATGGGCAAATCAGCACATATCATCGGCGGTGCAGACGTTGCGGCAGAGCTGGACGCCAAACGCGCGATTGATCAGGGAACGCGGCTGGCTGCAACGCTCTAGGCTACGGAAACAGCTGCTATGACTGGGCATTTCGCAGCTGCAGCGCTGTTTCCACATGCGCATCAAACCGATTCATACCCCCGTATTGTCAGGCATTTGTCCCATTCCTGCCTGATTTCAGTGCAACCACTGTCGGACAAGAAACTGTTTGTACGGATGTTTGCATGGATCGCCTGACCGAAATGGAAGCCTTCGCCACCGTCGTTGACCAAGGTGGTTTCCCCGACGCTGCCAAGAAGATGGGCATCTCGAAATCCGCTGTTTCGAAACAAGTGTCCTCGCTCGAGGCCCGCCTCGGCGCGCGCCTTTTGAAAACAATGTAGTCAGTTTGCACCGCCCCGCAACTCGGTAAGTGCGGGAATTCACCAGTGTTTGACCGCTGCGGGTCAAAACCCCGCCTGATGCGCGGCCCAGAGCAGGATGAAACCGCTGACCATGCACAGCAGCCCAACCAGCCGCCGCGCCGGTTCCGGCAGGCTGCGCAGCACCTCGAGCATGCGCTCGACAAGCGAAGGGGCCAGCGCGTAGGCCAGCCCCTCG
>CAXQAV010000262.1:0-7413 GCA_964221795.1 Luminiphilus sp.
CATCTGGCCGCTGCCGTGCAGGAAGACGAGCCTGGTGCCTTGCTGCACCACTACCGCAAGGCCATCGCTTTCCGGCACGCGCATAAAGCGCTCAGCGTCGGAGCGCATAGTGCAGTCGCTGCCGAAGGTGATGTCGTCTATTTCACACGGACAGCGGACGCCCAGGAAATCTTCTGCGCGTTCAATGTCAGTGAGACACCATCCGATTTCGACCTGCCACCTGGTAACTGGACCCCGATCGGGGCCGAACTTGGCAGCGCACATACATCTGCAGACGGGAGACTGCACCTTGGGCCGTGGCAGGTTTGCCTCGCGCTCAAGTCATAATTTCTAGGGAGGGAAACCATGGCTGATCTGAAACTGACGGATGTCGCCAAGACGTACGGGGGGAATGTCGATGTTCTCAAGAACATCAACCTCGATATCAAGAAAGGCGAACTGATCGTCTTCGTTGGCCCCTCGGGCTGCGGGAAGTCCACGCTTCTGCGGATGATTGCAGGGCTGGAAAAAATTTCTGGCGGCACGCTGGAGATCAACGGGAACGTTGTGAACGATGTGCCACCCGCACAGCGCGGCATTGCCATGGTGTTCCAATCCTATGCGCTCTATCCGCATATGACGGTGCGCGATAACATGTCCTTTGCGCTGAAACTGGCCAAGAAAAGTCAGGCCGAGATCGACGAGGCCGTGAACCGCGCCGCGAAAATCCTGCAGTTGGATCAATACCTTGACCGTCTGCCAAAGGCGCTTTCCGGTGGTCAGCGCCAGCGTGTCGCGATCGGCCGTTCGATCGTGCGCGACCCCAAGGTCTATCTCTTTGACGAACCGCTTTCGAACCTTGACGCGGCGCTGCGTGTCGCCACGCGGATCGAGATTGCGCAGCTGAAAGAGTCGAGGCCCGACAGCACGATGATCTACGTGACCCACGATCAGGTTGAAGCCATGACGCTGGCGACCCGCATCGTGGTGCTGGCCAATAAGGGGATCGCGCAGGTAGGTAGCCCGCTCGAGCTTTACGAGCGTCCCGAAAACGAGTTTGTGGCCCAATTCATCGGCTCGCCCGCAATGAACCTGCTGGCCGGCGAGATCACCGGCACTGGTGCCGAGACCACAGTCAAACTCGCTGGTGGCGGCACAGTCAAATCTGCTGTTCCGACAACAGACGCAGACATGGGCCTCAAAGTTAACGTCGGGATCCGTCCTGAAGATATGATCGAGACCGACGGCGGTGACTATGCATTTGAAGGCAAAGTGAACATCACCGAAGCCCTCGGCGAAGTGACATTGCTCTACTTCGACAAGGTCGGCGACAACGATGCCGTCATTGGCAAGCTCCCCGGTATCCATGCTGATTTGCGCGGCAAGTCCGTGCGGATGGCGGCTAAGCCCGAGAAGGTGCAGATCTTCCACAACGGGCAGTCGCTCTACTACCGCTGACTAGCGGTTCCTTCCAAATGAAAACGCCGCTCATCAGAGCGGCGTTTTTGTTTCTCCAAATGTCTTCGAAGGCATTTGCCAAGACTGTTCAAACAGTCTTGCGATCAGCCGCGGCGGCGGCGGCCTGTGCGGGCGCGGCCTTCGCCTTCTTTTACGGGGGCACGGTTGAACTTGATCCATTCGTTGCCCGACGGGTCATTGTTGGTCAGGAAGTTGGCCGCGCGGATCGCCTCCATCTCGGACCCGGCGCGGGGCTTGGTTGACCCCATGCCAAAGAGCGTCACAAAGGTCTCGTCGTCGATATCCTCGGGCAGGATGATGCCGGTGGCTTCGACTTCTGCCTTCTTTTCGGCGATCTTCTTGGGGCCGATGGGCAGGGCGACAGGGTTCATAATGGCCGAGGTCATACCGGCAGCCATCGCCATCGGCAGGAAAGCGTTGTTGATCCCGTGGCGGTTCGGCAGGCCGAAGCTGATGTTGGACGCGCCGCAGGTGGTGTTCACACCCAGTTCCTCGCGCAGGCGGCGGACAAGGGTGAAGACCTGCAAGCCGGCAGTTCCCATCGCACCGATTGGCATGACCAGCGGGTCCACCACGATGTCATGGGCTGGGATGCCATAGTCAGCGGCACGCTCGACGATCTTTTTGGCAACGGCAAAACGCACATCGGGGTCTTCGCTGATGCCTGTGTCATCGTTCGAGATCGCGACAACCGGCACGTTGTATTTCTTGACCAGTGGCAGCACGAGTTCCAGACGCTCTTCCTCGCCCGTGACCGAGTTCAGCAGCGGGCGGCCTTCGGCAGCGGCAAGGCCGTTTTCCAGCGCACCAGGGACCGAGCTGTCAATGCAGAGCGGTACATCGACGATGGCCTGCACGCGCTCGACCATTTCCTTCATAAGCGGTGGTTCGACAAAGTTGTTGTCGGCATAGCGCGGGTCTTCGGCCATCTTGTTGGAAAAGACAGCGCCCGAGTTGATGTCCAGCACGGTTGCACCGGCAGCGACCTGCGCGATGGCGTCAGCCTCGACACGGCTGAAATCGCCGCGCTCGAGTTCCTCGGCAAGGATCTTGCGGCCCGTAGGGTTAATGCGCTCGCCAATCACGCAAAAGGGCTGATCGAACCCGATGATGGCAGTCTTGGTTTTGGATTCGACAATCGTGCGTGTCATGGCTGGTCGTCCTTAGCTTTGGGATGCGGGCACGGCAGAGGCGCCGCCGTTTTCGATGGCCCAGTTGGCATTGGTCTTGATCCCGCCAAGCGGGAAGAAATGCACATGGGTGATGTTAAAGTCAGGGTTGGCGGCCTTATGCGCGGCCAGTTCGGTCAGAACCTCGGTCGGCTCGTAGGGCAGCAGCAGTTTGCTGACATCCATGGCGCGCTTTTGCAGCACTTTCAGCGATGGACCGACGCCACAGGCGATGGCGAATTTGATCAGCGTCTGCAGCTTGGCAGGGCCCGCGATACCGATATGGATCGGCAGGGTGATACCTGCATCCTTGAGGCTGTCGGCCCATGCGATGATCGGCTTGGCGTCGAAGGCGAACTGTGTTGCCAGCGCCATTTCAGCGTCGGATGTGTCATTGAAAGCCTGCTTCCAGCGCAGCGCGTCCATGACGTTCTTTTGCGACCCGTCCGGGTCGATGTCACGGTTACCTTCCGGGTGACCGGCGACATGCAGACGCTTGAAACCTGCCTTGCCGAAAAGTCCAGTTTCCAACAGCTGCATCGACGAATGGAAATCGCCATGCGGCTGCGCGACACCACCGGCCAGCAGCAGCGCCTGTTCGACACCGGCCTCGCCCTGATAACGGGCAATCCAGTCGGCGAGTGTCGCCTCGTCCTTGATGATGCGGGCAGGGAAGTGCGGCATCACCTTATAGCCATCAGCCGAAAGGCGCTTGGCCGTGGCGACCATGTCCTCGATCGGGGTGCCTTCGATATGGGCGATATAGACGCGCGTGCCGGCAGGCAGCAGTTCTCGGAAATCCTCGACCTTCTCGGCGGTGCGCGGCATCACCTCGATGGAGTAATCCTTGAGAAACGCCTCAAGCTTGGGGTTCACGCCAGGGGCGGCGGTTTCCTTGGATTTGCGGAAAGAAAGCAGGGACATCACGACCTCCGACAGGCGTTGGGGAAAGGGGGCTGGCGGTTTCACGCCCAACCATCGTTTGCAATCAGCGCTTTCAGGCGCTCCTGATCGTATTCAGCGACGATCTTGGCGACGGTCGCTTCGGCGGCCTCCTGATCCGAACCCTCGACAGGGATCGGGTCGGCCTTGCGGAAACCGGCCATATAGTCATCGGATTCAGCGGCGCCCGATTTCATCGCGGCCCGGTCGATCGCCTGCTCGAAGCGCTCGGGCAAGGGCAGTTTCGTGCCACGCCGTCCACGGCCAACAATGACCTGAGCGGGCATATCGCGCCAGTAAACGATGGTGACATCTGCCATCTGATTCTCCGTTCTCGTTAGGCCTTCTTCTATCACCCGCACCGGTCATCCGATGTCGGATTTCGACATGACGGGAGCGGTTGGCGACCGCGCCGTTTTCCTAAACCATTGCAGGGCAAGGGGGCAGGGGGCAGAGGTCCCATAATTCTCATGTCGGTTATGTGGTGCTTTGCAGGTCGCGATCACAAGACTTGTGCAAAAGGCGGGCCGCGCTTAGCTTGGAGGTAACTTGAAATGGAGGGCGTGAAAGATGGCGCCCAAGCGTCCCAAAGGTGCGGGCGCGTTCCCAAAAGCGGTTGTAACCCCCGCGCCAACCCCGCCGGATCCGGCGTCGCTCTATGCGGCTTTGGATTTGGGCACAAATAGCTGTCGAATGTTGATTGCCCAGCCCAAGGGCAGTCAGTTTCATGTGGTCGACAGTTTCTCGAAATCCGTCCAGCTCGGGCACGGGCTGGAGAGCACGGGGCGGTTGTCGCGTTCCTCGATGAACCGCACGATTTCGGCGATGCGCATCTGTCTTGAAAAGCTCAACCGTCATGGTGTGAAGCGCATGCGGCTAGTCGCGACCGAAGCCTGCCGCCGCGCGCTCAACGGTGATGCATTCATTTCGCAAGTAGAGCGCGAGACCGGCCTGCAGCTCGAAATCATCAAACCCGAGGAAGAGGCGCGGCTGGCCGTGATCTCCTGCGCGCCGCTTGTGAGTGTGAATACCGAACAGCTGCTTGTCGTCGATATCGGCGGCGGCTCGACCGAGCTGGTCTGGATCGACCTTACCCAAGTGCCCAAACGCGAACGCCCGCGGGCGATCATGCGATTGCATGCAGGGTTCTCGTCTGATCCAGGGCCGTTTGCGGCGGCCAAGGTCGTGGACTGGATCAGTGTCCCTCTTGGCGTGGCGACGCTGCGCGACCAGTTTGCCGATGTCGAGGACGACGCCGCGCGCTTTGCCCTGATGAGCTGGTTCTTCGAGGAAAACCTCGAGGAGTTCTCACCCTACGCCGCAGCGCAGGCCCGCGAGGGTTTCCAGATCATCGGGACCAGCGGCACCGTCACGACCGTGGCCGCCAGCCATCTGGGTCTGCGCCGCTATGACCGGACCAAAGTGGACGGGCTGCGCATGACCTCTGACCAGATTGATGCCGTCATCCGTGACTACCTGACCCTTGGTCCGGAGGGGCGCCGCAACGACCCTCGGATCGGCAAGGACCGGCAGGCACTGATCATGTCCGGCTCTGCCATTCTCCAGGCGCTGATGCGGCTCTGGCCGACCGACCGCCTCTCTGTCGCTGATCGGGGTCTGCGCGAGGGGCTGCTCTATGCGCAGATGTCGGCAGATGGGGTCTTGGAAGACACCCCGTTTTAGAGGTATTTGCCGCCCATGGCTGACAAACCGAAGAAAAAGAATACCTCTGGCCGCGGCCAGCGTGACCTGACCGTCAAGGTCAAGACCGCCCGTGGGCGCAAACTCAGCTCGACCAAATGGTTGCAGCGGCAGTTGAACGACCCATACGTCAAACGTGCCAAGGCCGATGGCTATCGGGGCAGGGCGGCCTACAAGATTCTGGAACTAGATGACAAATACCGCTTTCTCGTACCGGGGGCGCGGGTGGTTGATCTGGGGTGTGCACCGGGCGGCTGGCTGCAGGTTGCGGTCAAGCGCGTGAACTCTTTAGGCGAGCGCAAGGGCAAGGCGCAGGGCTATGTGCTGGGTGTCGACCTGCAAGAGGTCGAGCCGATTGCAGGCGCCGAAATCCACCAGTTTGACTTTCTTGAGGATGACGCGGACCAGAAGGTGCGCGACTGGCTCGGCGGGCCTGCTGATGTGGTGATGTCCGATATGGCGGCCGCATCCTCGGGACATAAGCAGACAGACCACCTGCGGATTATCGCACTCTGCGAGGCTGCAGCTTATTTTGCCTTTGACGTGCTGGAAGAGGGCGGGACATTCGTGGCCAAAGTGTTGGCCGGTGGCGCTGAAGGGGATTTGCAGAAGATTCTCAAGGCACGGTTCAAGAAGGTCGCCAACGTGAAGCCGCCTGCATCGCGATCCGACAGTTCGGAAAAATTCGTGGTGGCGACAGGCTTCAAAGGCAGCGAGACCGATGACGACTAATCTCGCCTGGCTCTACTGCCTGCTGGTGGGCGGAACTATCATCTTTCAGATCGCCCTGATCGCTGGCGCACCTTGGGGGCATTTGACCCAAGGCGGAGCAAATCGGGGGCCATTACCGCCGCGCGCAAGGGTCGCTGCGGTTCTGTCAATTGTGGTGCTGGTATTGATGGCGGGCGGCATACTGTCCGGCGCCGGGCTTTGGCCAAACTGGCCGCGTTGGGCAAGCTGGCTCGCCTTGGCGATGACGTCAGTGAGCCTCATCCTCAATCTGATCACCCCTTCGGCGGCCGAGCGCAGGCTCTGGGGGGCCGGTCACTGCGGTCATGTTTCTGTCGGCCTTGGGTGTGATGTTTCTGTAAGTCGTTTCGACCTCAGGCACGAACGATCTTAGTATTCCAATCCTGACAGCGGTTGATCAGCGCCTCGGACGGCACGCGGTCGGTCACGAAGTAGTCCATCTGTGCCAGTGACGCGATTTTCACCGGGGCCTTGCGGGTGAACTTGCTGCTATCCGAAACCAGCACAGTGGACCGCGCGGCCTTGATCACCGCCTGGCTGACGCGGACCTCTTCAGGGTCGAAGTCGAGCAGATCGCCTGAGAGATCGATGGCCGAGGCGCCGATCACCGCGAAATCCACTTTGAAACGGTCAATCGCCAGTGCCGCCAGATCGCCGACCAATCCCCCGTCCGAGCGCCGCAGACTGCCGCCCGCGACGACAACCTCGCAACTCTGGTTGTTTGCCAGAATATTGGCGACGTTCAGGTTATTGGTGACCACCATCAGATTGCGGTGGGTATGGAGCGCATGGGCCACCGCCTCGGTTGTGGTGCCGATGTTGAGAAAGAGCGAGGCATTGTCAGGGATCAGCGCCGCAGCCCGTCGTGCAATGCGCAGTTTCACCTCGCGGTTCAAAGCGCGGCGGTCGCCATAGCCGATATTGCTGACGCCCGAGGGCAGGACAGCGCCGCCGTGGATGCGCTCCAGCAGGCCAGCAGCGCAGAGCTGGCGGATGTCGCGGCGGATCGTCTGGACAGCCACGCCAAGCGCTTCTGCGGCCCCGGTCGCCATGACCTTGCCATCGCGCTGCGCCACTTCGCGCAGGTAGCCGTATCGCTCTGCAGTCTCCATATGTTCGATTTTATATAAAAGCGAACAATGCGCAATCGTTTTAATCAATATTTGTTAAGCGTGATCCCTTTCGGATTGTGTTCGCAGGTGATCGTGCGAACATTCCCATCCACGCGATTTGCACCGCCGCGCCAATTGATCCAGATCACGCACAAACGGAATCGAGACAGAGCATGAAACCGGAATACGACCTCTTTATCATCGGTGGCGGGATCAACGGCACTGGGATCGCGCGGGACGCACAGGGGCGCGGCCTTAAGGTGGCTTTGGCGGAAATGAAC
>CAXQAV010000263.1:0-8668 GCA_964221795.1 Luminiphilus sp.
TTCTGGATCGTCGTGTGACCGATGACGGAATCGCCGATGTCAGCTTCCTCGGCCAGCTTCTTGGGTCGCTTGGGCGTTTTGATGCGGGAACGATTCTGGGTGCAGATCAGTAAACTTTCTGCCGCTACCCACTGCCCAAGGCCTGCTGCGGCGGCAGATTTGCATCTTTGAGTCCTTGTTGGCACAGTTTGACCGAGTGTCTTGCCGGTCAAAAGGAGCAAACAATGCCTGAGAAGTACATCGTCTACCATATTTCGGTCTGTCCATTCTCCCAAAGGCTGGAAATCATGTTGGCGCTTCGCGGGCAGGAGGATGCGATCGAATTCCACGTCGTAGATATCACCAAGCCGCGTGATCCTGAGTTGCTGAAGAAAACACGCGGCACGACCGCTTTGCCGGTGCTAGAGACCCCAGACGGCCAGATCATCAAGGAAAGCCTCGTCATCCTGCGCTTCCTTGACGAGTTCCTGCCCGGAGGTCCGCTGCGGCGCTCCGATCCGGGTGAACATGCCATTGAATCGATGATGGTAGCCAAGGAAGGTCCGTTTACGATGGCGGGCTACATTTATGTGATGAATCAGGACCAAGGCGCGCGCGATGGCCTGCGGGACAAGCTTTTGGCCTGCTACCGAGACCTGGACGATTTCCTGAGGGCCTATAACCCCGACGGGACATTCCTGTTTGACGACTTCGGGCTGGGAGAGGCCGTGTTTACGCCGATGTTCAAGCGTTTCTGGTTCCTCGATTATTACGAGGGCTTTGCGCTCCCCGAAATTGATGACTATGCGCGTGTCAGAAAATGGCATGACGCCTGTATCGCTCATCCGGCGACATCTCAGGTCAGTAAGGAAGAGATCGTCAAACTCTACTATGACTACGCTCTGGGCGCTGGTAACGGCGCGCTCCTTGAAGGGCGAACGCGGTCGAGCTTTGTCGTTGAGCCGGACTGGCGAAGCCGCCCTTGGCCGCCGCGCGACAAATACGCAGGCACTGCGACGGACAAGGAACTGGGTCTCGTGGCCTGAAACAAAAAGGCGCGCCACCGACGGCGCGCCTTTGGTTTCTGTCGGTCGCGTTATTCCGCCGGTTCGAAATCCAGCGCCACACCGTTGATGCAGTAGCGCAGGCCGGTCGGCTGCGGCCCATCGGGGAAGACATGCCCCAGATGCGCGTCGCAGCGGTTACAATGCACTTCGGTCCGCTTCATAAAGAAACTGCGGTCAACGCTCTCGCCGATCATCTCTGAGTCCAGCGGCTGGTAGAAAGATGGCCAGCCTGTGCCGCTTTCGAACTTGTGTTGCTGGTCAAAGAGCGGGGCGCCGCAGCAAACACACATGAATGTGCCGGCCTCTTTGGGGAAGTTGTCGTGTGTGCCGGCCCGTTCGGTCCCGTGTTTGCGCGTGACCTTGTAAGCCAGATCGCTCAGCTGTTCGCGCCATTCTGCATCACTCTTGACGATCTTTTCCATAAGTTCCCCATTTCTTTCGGTTCCTGTGGCGGTAACGTAAGCAGACACTGCGCCTTCGCCAAGATGAGGTTTGATGACATTTCCGTTTGCCAAAGAGCGGCTGCGCATCCTGCACGCCCGCAACGTCAGCGACGTGCTGGCCTGCCAGAAACTGCGGCACAAGTGCTTTCGCGGGGTAGAGGGTGTCGATAGCGATATCTTTGATGACCGCTGCCAGCACCTGATGATCATGGATAGCGCCGACACGCTGGTGGCAACGGCGCGCTACCAGAGCTTTGCTTCGGGTCGCGAGACTTACCTGAGCTATGCAGCGCAAAGCTATGATCTGAAAGGTGTATCTCGCGTCGATGCTCCCATGCTCGAACTGGGGCGCTTCTGTGTGGCGCCGCATGTCGCGGATGTGGATGTGCTGCGCATGGCCTGGGCGGCACTCACGCGGATCGTGGATGCGGAAGGCATCCGCTACCTCTTCGGCTGTGCCAGTTTTCAGGGTACACACCTTGCGCCCTATGGCATGGTCTTCCGGCATCTCGCACGCGATCACCAGGGCCCTGACGACCTGCGGCCGAAGTCGCGCGGCTCGCAGATGATTCCCCTTGCAGAGGTTGATGATACGGGAGCAGAGCCGATGCCGCGCCTTTTGCGGAGCTACCTGACTATGGGAGGTTGGGTCGGTGCCGAGGCCACTATCGACCATGACATGCAGACAATGCATGTTTTTACCTGCCTTGACGTGCAATCCGTCCCGCCTTCGCGCGCCCGTGCGTTGCGCGCTCTTGCAGAAGGCATCGCGCTGGCCTAGCAGGCGGGTATGGCCAGACCACCACTTCTTCAACTGACTGACATCAGCCTCACTTTCGGGGGCGATCCGGTATTCGCCGACCTCTCTTTGGTCGTTCAACCGGGTGACCGCGTAGCGCTTGTCGGGCGCAACGGATCAGGCAAATCGACCCTGATGAAGGTCATGGCGGGATTGGTCCTGCCTGACGCGGGCGAGCGGATCGCCACACCCGGCGTACAGGTCGGCTATATGGAGCAGGACCCTGCGATGACGGGTTTTGCCACCTTGGGTGACTATGCGGCGAGCGGTCTGCCCGCCGAAGAAGCCTATAAGGTCGAAATGGTCGCCGAAGGTCTGAAATTCGATCCTGCGGGCGATGTCGCGACCGCCTCGGGTGGTGAGCGCCGCCGCGCGGCGCTGGCCAAGCTCATGGCCGAAGCGCCCGAATTGATGCTGCTGGACGAGCCGACCAACCACCTTGATATCGAGGCTATCGCGTGGCTGGAAAACGAATTGAAGCAGACCCGCGCGGCCTTTGTGCTGATCAGCCACGACCGCGCCTTCCTGCGCAACCTCACCCGTGCCACGCTCTGGATCGACCGTGGCGAGGTGCGCCGTGCCGAACAGGGCTTCGAGCATTTCGAGATCTGGCGCGACAAGATCTGGGAGGAAGAAGACCTCCAGCGCCACAAGCTCAACCGCAAGATCAAGGCCGAGGCCCGCTGGGCCGTCGAAGGCATCTCGGCCCGCCGCAAACGCAACATGGGCCGTGTGCGCGCCCTGCAGGACCTTCGCGCCGAACGTGCCGCCCAGATCAAACGGCAGGGCACGGCGGCCATGGCCTTTGAGGGCGGCAGCGTTTCCGGCAAGAAGGTGATCGAGGCCGTGGGGCTGACCAAATCCTTTGACGGCAAGCAGATCGTCAAGGATTTCAGCCTGACCGTGCAGCGCGGCGACCGCATCGCACTGGTGGGTCCGAACGGTGTCGGCAAGACAACGCTGGTCAAGATGCTGCTGGGGCAGATCGCGCCTGACGCCGGCACGGTCAAACTGGGAACGAACCTTGATATTGCGGTCTTCGATCAGGCCCGCGCGGCGCTCGACCCCGAAATGTCACTGTGGGGAAACCTTGCCAAGGACCCCGAGATCGGGGTGTCCGGCAAATCCGATCAGGTCATGGTGCGCGGCAATCCGCGCCATGTGGTCGGGTATCTCAAGGATTTCCTCTTTGACGAGGCGCAGGCGCGTGCGCCTGTCCGCTCATTGTCGGGAGGTGAAAAGGCACGTCTGCTGCTGGCCCGCCTGATGGCGCGGGAAAGCAACCTGCTGGTGCTGGACGAACCGACGAACGACCTTGATATCGAAACGCTGGACCTGCTTCAGGACATCCTTGGTGATTATGACGGCACAGCGATCATCGTCAGCCACGACCGCGACTTCCTTGACCGCGTAGCGACGACCACGATCGCGATGGAGGGTGACGGGCGCGCCACGCCTTACGCGGGCGGCTGGAGCGACTATCAGGCGCAGCGTGGTCCCAAAGCCGCGCCCGCCAAGGAGACCCCCAAGGCTGCGCCGAAGGCCGAAAAGCCTAGCACCGAGAAGCCTGCTGCAAAACCAGCCAAATCCGGACTGTCCTTTACCGAAAAACACCGGCTGGAAGAGCTGCCTTCGGTCATCGACCGGCTGACCGCCGAGATCGGCAAGCTGGAGCAACTCCTTGCCGACCCCGAGCTTTTCACCCGTGAGCCGGTCAAGTTCAAAAAGGCGACCGAGGCATTGGTCCAGCGCCAAGGGGCCCTGTCGGACGCCGAAGATGAATGGCTGACGCTGGAAGAAAAGGCTGCCGGCTAGGGCATCCTGAGCGCGCCATCAAGGCGGATCGTGGTGCCGTTCAGATACTCGCATTCGACGATGAACCGCGCCAAGGCGGCAAACTCTGCCGGATCACCAAGGCGGGCAGGGTAGACCACATCCTTTGCGAGGCCCGTCATGATCTCTTCGCCCAAGCCCTCCAGCATCGGCGTGCGAAAGATGCCCGGCGCAATCGCCATGACCCTGATGCCCGCTTTTGCCAGATCGCGTGCCATGGGTAGAGAGAGCCCCGTGATCCCCGCTTTCGAGGCCGCATAGGCCGCCTGACCCTTCTGCCCCTCAAAGGCCGCAACCGAGGCGGTGTTGATGATCACGCCACCATCTCTCATGCGCGCGGCGGCAAGGCGGGCCACGTTGAAAGTCCCTGCCAGATTGATGTCGAGCGTGCGTTCAAAAAGACCCTGATCATGTGGCCCGTCGCGGCCCAGTGTTTTCTCGGCGGTGGCAATCCCTGCGCAATTTACGGCGACATTGACGGGGCCCGCCGCATCCAGTCCGGCCTCGACACTGGCGGGATCGGTGACATCCACCACGGCAAAGCCGGTCCCGATGTCCGCCGCGAAATCGGCGCCCGCGGGATCCTGGTCGAAAATCGTTACCCGCGCACCGCAGGCCACAAAATGCCGTGCCGTCGCGGCCCCAAGACCAGAGGCACCGCCGGTGATCACCGCAACCACGTCTTTCATCTGCATGGCAAACTCGTCCTTCTCATGTTTTCAAATACCTTCGGGGGTGAGGCCGCAGGCCGAGGGGGCAGACGGCCCCCTAATCCTTTACCTTCTCGGCCAGCTTCGCGGCATCCCAGAGCGCATCCATTTCTTCCAGATTACTTTCTGCCGGTGTCTTGCCACGCGCGGCCAGAGCATCCTCGATTGCGGCAAAGCGGCGAGTGAATTTGCCGTTTGCGGCCCGAAGTGCCTCTTCGGGGTCGATGTCGAGATGGCGGGCAAGGTTGGCCACCACAAAGAGCAGATCGCCGAATTCCTCGGTAATCTCGGTCTGGCTGAGGGTCTCGCGCGCCTCGACCAATTCGCCGGCCTCTTCGACGATCTTGTCGATGACATGGCTGACATCGGGCCAGTCGAAGCCCACACGCGCCGCACGTTTTTGTAACTTCACCGCGCGGGTCAGGGCGGGCAGGCCGATGGCGAGGCCATCCAGCGTGCGTGTCTGGGCCTTTTTCGCGCGTTCGGCGGCTTTGATCTTTTCCCAGTCCTGCACCTGTTGCTCGGCAGATTTGTCGCGGGATTCGTCGCCAAAGACATGCGGGTGCCGCGCGACCATCTTGTCGGCGATATTCCTGACCACGCTCTCAAAGGTGAAATACCCCGCCTCGGACCCCATCTGCGTATGGTAGACGGTCTGCAGCAGAAGATCGCCTAACTCGCCCTCGAGTTCCGCCCAATCCTCGCGGGCGATGGCGTCGGCGACTTCGTAAGCCTCTTCGATGGTGTAGGGGGCAATAGTTCCGAAATCCTGCTCGATGTCCCATGGGCAACCGGTTTCGGGATCGCGCAGGCGGCGCATGATTTCCAGAAGTCGCGGCATCCCGCCGTTTTCATCGTGGATCAGCGCATCATCACCCATTGCATGCCCTCTGCTTTATCGTGTTCACTGGCACCCTAAGCCGACCCCAGCCGGAGTGCCAGTGATGCCCGTCATCAACCGTATCGCAAAATTTGCCGACGATATGACGGCCTGGCGGAGGCATCTGCACCAGCATCCCGAAATCGCCTTCGACTGTCATGAAACAGCGGAAGTTGTGGTGGCGCGCCTGCGTGAATTCGGCGTCGATGAAATCCATGCAGGCATTGCCACGTCGGGTGTCGTTGCGATCATCAACGGGCAGGGTGCAGGATCGACTGTCGGCCTGCGGGCCGATATGGACGCCCTGCCGATGGGCGAGACCACGGGCCTGGACTATGCTTCGAAAACACAAGGCAAGATGCATGCCTGCGGCCACGACGGGCATACGACGATGCTTTTGGGGGCCGCGCGCTATCTGGCCGAGACGCGCGATTTCGCGGGCCGCGTGGCGCTGATCTTCCAGCCCGCCGAAGAGGCGGGAGGTGGCGGCGGCGTCATGGTCGAGGAAGGTATCATGGACCGCTTTGCCATCCGTGAGGTCTATGCGCTGCATTGTGCGCCGGGCGCTCCGGTGGGCAGCTTTTACACCACGCCGGGGCCGATTATGGCGGCAGTGGATACGTTCCACATCCATATCAAGGGCAGGGGCGGGCATGGGGCCTTCCCGCATGAAACAGCCGATCCGGTCGTTGCCGCGGTTGGTATGGTAAATGCGATCCAGACCATCGTGAGCCGCAACAATTTTGCCGAGGATGCGCTGGTGGTATCTGTCACGCAGATCCATACGGGCTCGGCCGATAACATCATCCCCGACACCGCCTATATCAATGGCACCGTCCGCACCTTTGACCCCACGGTGCAGTCCCTTGTGCAGCGCCGCCTGAAGGGGATCGTGGACGGTCATGCAGCGGCCTATGATGTGACTGCGGAACTCGACTATGAAATCGGCTATCCCGCGACAGTGAATGATCCCGCCAAGACCGCCTTTGCGGTTGAGGTCGCGCGCGAGGTCTCGGCCAATGTGACCGAAGACGCAATGCGCGAGATGGGCGCCGAGGACTTTTCCTACATGCTGCAATCACGGCCCGGTGCGTATCTTTTTGTCGGCAATGGCGACAGCGCGCCATGGCATCACCCCGATTTCGACTTTGCCGATGAGACCGCACCGGCGGGGGCGTCATTCTTTGCGCGCGTTGTCGAACGGGCGTTGCCCCTGGCGGGATAGGCCTTATGCCTTCGGCGAGAGTTTCCTGGGGGAAAGAAGAGGTAGGTGCATGACGCTTGACAAAGCCAAAGAAGCGATTGATCGCGCCTTCACAGCGACGGAGAGGCGCGGGCTGGCCTATGAGAATGCTTTTGCTGGTGCGACCTCGTTTCTGCGTCGGACCTATACAAAGGACCTGACGGGCTATGATCTGGCGGTGACGGGTGTGCCCTTTGATCAGGCTGTCACACACCGACCCGGTACGCGGTTCGGGCCACGCGCGATCCGCGAGGCCTCGACCCTGCAGCCTTATGATCCACCCTATGGCTGGGATGGGTTTGATCCGCTGAGTGAATTCGCCATCGCGGACTTTGGCGATGTGGCCTTTGATTACGCCAACACCAGCAGCCTGCCGGTGGCGGTGCAGGCGCATATCGCGGGGATTCTTGCACAGGGTGTCGGCACGGTGACGCTCGGCGGGGATCATTTTATCACCCTGCCGATCCTGCGCGCCTATGCCGAGAAATACGGGCCGATGTCGGTGATCCAGTTTGATGCCCATTCCGACCTCTGGCCGGACGATGATATGAACCGGATCGATCACGGCACATTCATGTACAAGGCGGTCAAACTGGGGTTGGTCGATATGACGCGCTCGGTGCAGATCGGGATCAGGACCGAATGTGCGGACTATCTCGGTATGCCCTTCATTGATGCGCGTACAGCCCATGAAAAAGGGGCGGCTTGGGTGACCGAGCAGGTCAAAGCCAAGGTCGGGGATCATCCGACCTATGTGACCTTTGATATCGACGCGCTCGATCCGGCCTTTGCGCCCGGGACAGGCACGCCGGTCTGGGGAGGGCTGGCTACATGGCAGGTGGCAGCCATCATGCGTGATCTAGCGGGGATCAATGTGGTCGGGGGTGACGTGGTCGAAGTCTCGCCACCCTATGACACGACCGGTGCAACAGCCATTGCAGGCGCCCATATCGCAATGGAGATTTGCTGTCTTGCGCTCTGGAATAAAAGGAAAAAGTGATGCCGAACCAGCCGATCTCGGGGAATGATCTTGCGCGGTTCTCAGGGCCGCAGACCTTTATGCGCCTGCCCGAGGTGACCAGCGCCGAGGGGCTGGATGTCGGCTTCCTTGGCATCCCGATGGATATCGGCACAAGCTGGCGGTCGGGCACGCGGATGGGGCCCAAGCAGGTCCGTGAACAATCGGCGATGATCCGGCCCTATAACATCCAGACTGGGGCCGCGCCCTTTGATGCATTGCAGTGCGCCGACCTTGGGGATGTGGCGATCAACACTTTTTCGCTGATCGATACAATCCGCATTATTACAGAGACTTACACAGCATACCTGAAGCATGATTTCGTACCCATGACCTTGGGTGGTGATCATACGCTGACGCTGCCGGTCTTACGGGCGGTGGCGGCCAAGCACGGGCCATTGGCGCTGGTCCATGTAGATGCCCATGCCGATGTGAATGACGAGATGTTCGGCGAGCGTGAGACCCATGGCACCGTCTTCCGCCGCGCCTATGAGGAAGGGATCATCACCGCAGACAAGGTGTTCCAGATCGGGTTGCGTGGCACCGGCTATACCGCTGATGACTTTACCGAGGCTGCGGGCTGGGGGTTCAACCAGTATCTGGCGCCGCAACTCTGGCACAAGTCGCTGACGCCGCTTGCCAATGAAATCAAAGAGAAAATCGGCGATCAACCCTGCTATATCACCTATGATATCG
>CAXQAV010000264.1:0-2814 GCA_964221795.1 Luminiphilus sp.
GGTGCGTGGCCAGCGGGAGGCGGCCAAATGTTTCGAACTGACATGGATGGGAGGAAACCATGAAAAAACTGATGACATCTTCGGTCATTTCCCTAACCGCAATGGCTGGCGCGGCATATGCGGAAGTCAACGCATGCCTGATCACCAAGACTGACACCAACCCGTTTTTCGTTAAGATGAAGGAAGGCGCGACTGCAGCGGCTGAGGCAAACGGTATCAATCTGTCCACCTATGCCGGCAAAATCGATGGCGATGTAGAAAGTCAGGTCGCTGCAGTTGAAACCTGCATCGCATCCGGCGCCAAAGGTATTCTGATCACCCCGACCGACAGCCGCGCCCTGACACCGGTCATCACCCAGGCTCGTGAAGCTGGCGCTTTGGTCATCGCTCTGGACACCCCGTTCGAACCTGCCAGCGTTGCGGATGCAACCTTTGCCACCGATAACTTCAAAGCCGGTGTTCTAATCGGCCAGTGGGCCGCGGCCAAACTAGGCGACGAAGCTACAAACGCCAAGATCGCCCTGCTGGACCTGAACGCATCCGAGATCTCTGTCGACTACCTGCGCAACAATGGTTTCCTTCAGGGCTTTGGCATCGACATCAAGGACCCGACCGACATTGGCGACGAAGACGATCCACGCATCGTCGGCAATGACGTCACCAATGGCAACGAAGAAGGTGGCCGGACTGCGATGGAAAACCTGTTGCAGATCGATCCTGAAATCAACGTGGTCTATACCATCAACGAACCCGCCGCGGCCGGTGCATATGAGGCGCTGAAATCGCTGGGGCGCGAAAACGATGTGATGATCGTGTCGGTGGACGGCGGCTGCCCCGGCGTTCAAAACATCTCGGAAGGGGTGATCGGCGCGACCTCGATGCAGTTCCCGCTGCTGATGGCCTCGCTTGGTATCGAAGCCATCAAAAATTGGGCGGAAACAGGTACCAAGCCGCAGAACACCGAGGGTCTGGATTTCTACGACACCGGTGTTGAGCTGATTACGGACGAACCCGTGGAGGGCATTCCGTCGCTGACCTCGGCTGAGGGCATGGACAAATGCTGGGGCTAACCCCTGCCTGAGCAAATGGAACCGGGGCGCAATCCGCCTCGGTTCCAACCGATCCATCAACATCTTTGACCAGACTCGACGCCCAGGCTTAGTCTAGCGGCGGGGGGAGATCGCCATGACAATCAAAGCAGGCTACGAACAGATCTTGGAGTCCAGCGACGCGAAGGTCGCCCAGTTCGCGCCTCGGCACCACACTTTGTTGGAACGCGTCCAGCACATCTTGCACAACAACCCAACCTTCGTACCAGTCATCGTCTTGGTGCTGAGCTTGGTAGCATTCTGGATTATCGCGGGTGGGCGGTTCTTTTCCGCGTTCAACCTGTCATTGATCATGCAGCAAGTGTCCATCATCGGCATGCTGGCCGCGGCACAATCGCTAATCATCATCACCGCAGGCATCGACCTGTCTGTCGCAGCAATCATGATCCTGATGTCAGTAATCATGGGCAATCTGGCCGTTAATATGGGCGTCCCATCCCCTCTGGCGATCCTTTTGGGTTGTTTGGGCGGTATGGCTGCGGGCGCTATGAACGGACTGTTGATTACCAAGATCAAGCTGCCCCCGTTCATCACCACGCTGGGCACGTGGTCGATCTTCTTTGCGCTGAACCTCTGGCTGTCCGGCGCGCAGTCCATTCGCAGTCAGGACATCGACAAGAACGCTGAATTCCTGAAATTCTTTGGCAATGCATTCACGGTCGGCGGTGCGCGCATCACCTTTGGCGTCGTCCTGATGATCGTAATTTTCGTCGTGCTCTGGTACATGTTGAACAAAACAGCTTGGGGCCGCCACGTCTATGCCATTGGCGATGATATGGAAGCAGCGGAAATGTCCGGCATCCGAACCGAACGCACCTTGGTTTCGGTCTACATGCTGGCAGGACTCGTCTGCGCCATTGCCGGGTGGGCCTCAATCGGTCGGGTCGGCTCTATCTCACCGCAATCCTTCTATGAAGGGAACCTGCAATCCATCACGGCCGTGGTGATCGGGGGGATCTCTCTCTTCGGCGGGCGTGGATCCATCATGGGCGCTCTCTTTGGCGCGTTGATCGTGGGCGTCTTTCAATCAGGTCTTCGCATGGCCGGCGTGGACGTGCTGTGGCAGGTCTTTGCCATCGGCTGGCTTATCATCATCGCAGTCGCAATTGACCAATGGATCCGGAGGGTTTCCGCATGACACCTGTCGTCCAAGCCAAAGGAATCGTCAAAAGGTATGGCCATGTCACCGCCATTGACCATTCCGATTTTGAACTACGCCCAGGTGAAATTCTAGCGGTAATCGGAGACAACGGGGCGGGAAAATCCTCGATCGTCAAAGCTATCTGCGGTGCCACGGTCCCAGACGAAGGAGAGATCCTGATTGAAGGCAAGCCTGTAAAGTTCTCTTCGCCAATCGAAGCGCGTGAAATGGGAATCGAGATTGTCTATCAGAATCTGGCGCTCTCTCCTGCACTGTCTATTGCAGACAACATGTTCACCGGGCGTGAACTGCGCAAACCGGGCTTTGCGGGAACTGTCCTTCGGATGCTGGACAAGCCAGCGATGGAGAAATTTGCCCGCGAGAAGCTGACCGAGCTTGGCCTGATGACAGTCCAATCCATCAAGCAGCCTGTCGAAACGCTATCTGGCGGTCAACGCCAGGGTGTTGCTGTGGCGCGCGCGGCGGCCTTTGCCACCAAGTTCATCATCATGGATGAGCCAACGGCGGCGCTTGGCGTCAAAGAAAGCCGCAGGGTTCTCGAGC
>CAXQAV010000265.1:0-5039 GCA_964221795.1 Luminiphilus sp.
GCCGAGATGGGCAAATCAGCACATATCATCGGCGGTGCAGACGTTGCGGCAGAGCTGGACGCCAAACGCGCGATTGATCAGGGAACGCGGCTGGCTGCACCGCTCTAGGCTACGGAAACAGCAGCTATGACTGGGCATTTCGCAGCTGCAGCGCTGGTTCCACATGCGCATCAACCCGATTCATACCCCCGTATTGTCAGGCATTTGTCCCATTCCTGCCTGATTTCAGTGCAACCACTAACAGACCAGAAACTGTTTGTACGGATGTTTGTATGGATCGCCTGACCGAAATGGAAGCCTTCGCCACCGTCGTCGACCAAGGTGGCTTTACCGATGCTGCCAAGAAGATGGGCATCTCGAAATCCGCTGTTTCGAAACATGTTTCCTCGCTTGAGGCCCGTCTTGGCGCGCGCCTTCTGAACCGCACCACCCGCCGTGTCAGCCCGACCGAGATCGGTCTGGCCTATTATGACCGCGCCCGCCGTGTGCTGAATGATGCCGGCGAGGCAGATGCGCTGGTTTCATCGATGCAATCCGCGCCTTCGGGTCTTTTGCGGATCAGCGTTGCGACCGATTTCGGCGTGAACCTGATGTCACCGGTGCTCGGGGACTTCCTGAATGAGTTCCCTGACATCACCGTCAATATGGTCCTGAACAACCGCTTCGTTGAACTGATCTCCGAAGGCTTTGATATGGCTGTGCGGATCGGCGAGTTGGAAGACAACACGCTGCGCGCACGCAAGCTGACCGAGACAACCTACCGGATGATTGCAAGCCCCGCCTATTTTGCGCGCTACGGCCGCCCCGAAAAGATCGACGATCTGAACGAGCACAAGCTGCTGCACTACTCCAATCAGGCCAACTCTGCGGTATGGAAACTGACCGCGCCCTCGGGCGAGAAACGTCAGGTGCGCACAGCTGGTTGGCTGACCGTTAACGACGGACAGTCCCTGCTCAATGCCTGCATCAGCGGCCTCGGCATTGCCTATCTGCCAAGCTTCCTTTTCGCGGAGGCTATGGAAAAAGGTCTGGTCGAAGACGTAATCCCCGACCTGCCTGTCGAGACCAAGGGTATCTACGCGGTCTACCCGCCCGGACGCTTCACACAACCCAAAGTCCGTGCCTTCATCGACTTTCTGGTCCACGCCTTCGCGGATAAGGGACCCGACCGCTGGTAGGGTCGGCAACACCCCACACCATTAAGCCAATTGCAACCGGTCTGACCTAAACCAGTCTCCAAATGGAGCTGGCGAATGGCTGACTGGTTGATGCAGATTCTTGCGCCACGCAGCGCATGGGGGTTTGTCCTACGGGTCGTCCTGCTGACAGGGCTCGTCGCTCTGGCCAATCTCGGCTTTAGCTTGGTCTTCCATGACCACAAACACCTTGCAAGCTACTATATCGCCCATGCACTTGTTGTGGGCGGTCCCCTGATTGCCTTCTTTCTGGCGGTGACGGTGTTCCAGATCAGGCTGCAACAGAAACTCTCGCGGCTGTCACGGGAGGACCCGTTGACGGGCCTGCGCAACCGCCGGTCGTTCTTTGAAATCCTCGGCAAGACCCGCGCAAGCGACGGGCGCGGCGTTCTGTTCTTGCTGGATGCCGATCACTTCAAGGCGATTAATGACACCCACGGCCATTACGCCGGTGACAACTGCCTCAAGTCAATTGCCTACACGATCCAGCGCTGCGTCCGCAAAGAAGACCTCATCGGCCGGATCGGCGGCGAGGAATTTGCGATCTATCTGCAGGCGACAACCCGCGGGCAGGCAAAGGTCATTGGCGAGCGGCTCACCCTGCCGATCAGTTTTCGCAATGCCAACGATGATATCCTGTCGGTCACACTGTCGATTGGCGCGGCTGTGGGCACACCGGGGCAAAGCGTCGATGAATTATTCGTCAGTGCGGATCGCGCGCTTTATGACGCCAAGCTTGAAGGGCGGGCGGGGGTGATCTTTGCCATTCAGGACCTGGCGGCGTGACCCCTAGTCGGTGGAGGTGACTATCACTTCTACCCTGCGGTTTGCCTCGCGCCCGTCTTCGGTCAGGTTGCTCGCAATTGGCGCGAGATAGCCCATGCCCTCGGCCTCCAGCTGTCGGCGCGGCACGCCATAATCACTCACCAACCGTTCCAACACTGACGCTGCACGCCGTTTCGACAGCGCGATGTTGGCTTCCAGCGATCCGGAGGCATCCGTGTGCCCGACCAGCGCGACCGTCCGGTCGGGATTCTGGGAAAGATAGGCGGCGAGCGCCTCCAGCGAGGCAAAGCGTCCGGCAACCAGCTGCGCCGAGCCGGAGTCAAATGCCAGGTCCGCCAGAACGCTCCGCCCGATGGTTTCCAGCTGCTCGGCCACACCCACATCGGGCAATCCACCAAGCGCGCGCAGCGGCTCTGCCGTCACACCGGCTACGGGCATCGCGGCCTCGGTCGCCGGTGAGATATAGGTCACCTCGACAAACCCTGCTTGCGCCGTTCGGCTGACGAAGAGTGTCAGGTATTCCATCCCTTCATCAGCCTGCCGTTCGGCGGCCAGATAGCGGAAATCGCCGATGTTGATCCGCATTTCCGGCGGCGGAAAGGTGTCGATGGCAAAGCGGAAATCAAAGCCGCCACAGGCTTCGGTCTGGCATTCAAAGAGGATGCGGAAGCGGTCATTGCGCAACTGCTCGCGCAGGGGGCGCAGGATCTGCAGCGTGGTCAGCGAGGGCGCCGCAATGCGCCACGCCTGCCGCACGATCTGGCCCTCTGCAATCAGGGTTGGCAGCGCCCCGTTTTCCCAGATGCCTGTCGGCACCACATAGCTGTCCAGTGGTGTGGCCTCCTCGCGCTTCAGTGTCGCGTTCGACGGGAACTGGAGGCTTTGCGCCTCGGCAGCACCGGCCAGCGTAAGCGAGATGGCGAGGGCGCGCAGGATCATCTATGTTGGGCGTGGTATTCGTCGTTGGGCCGCATGTCCGTGGCCGACGCGATGCGGTTGCTCATGTTGTAGAACCCTGCGGTCGCGGCGATGTCCCAGATGTCGCGGTCACTGAAACCCACGTCGCGCAGGGCCTGACGGTCTTTCTCTTCGATCTTGGCGCTGGCCACGGTCATCAGTTCAGCGAACGTCAGCATCGCCTTTTGGCGCGCATCCAGCGGGGCCACGCGCCAGTTCATCACCAGCATCTCGCCCAGTTGCGGATCGCCCGAAAGTTGCCGCACAGCCGCGCCATGGGCCGTCAGGCAGTAGTAGCATTTGTTGATCGACGATACCGTGACCGCGATCATCTCGCGCTCCAGCTTGGACAGGCCGGAGTCCGCTAGCATCACGTCATTGTAGAGCGCGGTAAAGGCGTTCAGCTTGTCGATATCACACGCATAGGCGCGCAGCACATTGGGCACCATCCCCAGCTTTTCCTGACAGATATCAAAGTATTTTTGTGTCGCCGCCGGCAGCGGGTCCACCATGGGCAAATCGAGGGCGGTGGGTTGGTCGGTCAATGGTTTACTCCGGCAAGATCCGATAGTGATACTGTCCCACAAGCGTCATCCCGAGGAAAGTGTAGAGCGCATTGGCGCCCGCGTTGGCCTGTGTTGTCACCAGCGTCAGTAACGTCGCCCCCTGATCCTGCGCCCAGAATGCCGCCGCCCGTGTCAGGTACTGCGCGAGGCCCTGCCGCCGATGCTCCTTGGCGATCTCGAGCGCGTGGATCATCGCGCAATCGGCAGCGATCCCGACAAAAACCGTGCCTGCTGGCCGGTCATTCAACCGCCCTAGAATCGTTGTCTTGGGCTGCCGCGCGCGGTCCATCACATCGAGCCGCCCCTGCCCGATCCCGCCAGCCGCCCAGACCTCGGCCTGCACGGCAAGTGGTGGCCAGACGGTGAAGGCCGTGACCGGCGGCGGGCGCTCTGTGGCGATATCACCGACGGGGGCTGCATAGAGATTGACGGGGTCCTTGATCACGTAACCGCGCGCGGCAAGCAGGTAATCCAGCTTGTGATCCCCCTCGCGGATCATGAAACACGGGGTCTGCCCGACTTCGCGCATGGCCTCCTGCGCCTGAGGGATGTCGGAATCCCGGACCGGCTGCTCAGCACTCGCCGCCGACACACGGCTGCCGCCCTTGCCGTCAATACGGATCGTCCATGGCCCGACAGCGCGTTTGGCCAGAGAGGGCCAAGTTCCGTCAATGACAGCATAGAGCTTTTGCGCGTCAGGCAGTGTCATGCGTCGAACAGCCTTTTGAGAGTTTGCATCGCCGCATCGAGTGCCGCGGCATCAGTCCCGCGCACGACGATGTTGGAGCCATAGATGCCGTCCTTCTGGAACGGATAGGACCCCACCGAGACTTCGGGGTGGTCCGCCGCAAATTGCCCTAAGGGCCCTGCCAGATCGCCCTCTCCCCGCATCAAGCGCAGGGTGCGCGACACAAGCGGGGCGCCGCCCGTGAGCGTCGGCAGGATGCTCGCCACCATGGCCTGAAAGACAGATGGAACGCCCGCCATGACATGTACATTGCCCAGCGTGAAACCGGGTGCTGTGCTGACGGGGTTATCAATAAGCGTCGCCCCGTCAGGAATGCGTGCCATGCGCAGGCGCGCCGCGTTCAGCTCCTGTCCTGATCGGTCGTAGTGTGCCTGCAACAGCGCCCGCGCATCGTCGCGCACGTCGATATGCGCGCCAAAGGCCGCGGCGATGCAATCGGCAGTGATGTCGTCATGGGTCGGGCCGATCCCGCCACTGGTAAAGACGTGATCATAGTTCCCCGACAGCGCCTTGGTCGCAGTGATGATGGCTTCGCGGTCGTCGCTCACGACCCGCACCTCTTTCAGGTCGATCCCGCGCTCGGTCAGCTGCCCCGCCAGATAGTGCATATTCGCATCGCGCGTCCGGCCCGAGAGGATCTCGTCACCGATCACAAGCATGGCGGCACTGGGGTTTGGCATGGGGTGTTCTCCTTGATGTTTTTGGACGTTATAGGGCCGTTATGGAATTTGCCACGCCCCTTGTCCCCGCCCGCCTGATCAAACGCTACAAACGCTTTCTGGCCGA
>CAXQAV010000266.1:0-6756 GCA_964221795.1 Luminiphilus sp.
GATGAAGCGTCAGAGCAAAGAAACAGGACCGGCCCGTCGATATCCGACAGATCGCCGTTGCGCCCGATACAGGTCTGCG
This sequence comes from Luminiphilus sp., assembly GCA_964221795.1. GTDB lineage: Bacteria > Pseudomonadota > Alphaproteobacteria > Rhodobacterales > Rhodobacteraceae > Yoonia. The sequence continues at coordinate 80 of CAXQAV010000266.1, forward strand.
CGGCATTGCGCGCGGCCCGCGCAGGATCGGCAAAGACCGGCCCTGTCAATTCGGTCGGAAAGAAACCGGGGCCAATCGCATTGGCGGTGATCCCGTCTTTCGACCAAGCCTCGGCCATGGCACGGGTCAGCTGACCGATGCCTGCCTTGGACGCACCATAGGCGATTCCGCCCGGAAAAGCGCGCGTTGTCTGCAGCGAGGCAAAGTTCACGATCCGCCCCCAGCTCTTCGCTTTCATCGCGGGCACGAGCGCCTGAGACAGAAAGAACGGGGCCGCAAGGTTGAGGTTAATCGTGACGTCCCACCCTTCGGGCGTGACATCATCCGCCGCCTGCCGCGTGTTGATACCTGCGGCATGCACCAGAATATCCGGAGCACCGAAAGGCTTGGACACCGCCTCTGCGATCGCCGCGATCTGGTCGCGTTGCGACAAATCGGCCGAAACAGCAGCCGCGTTTTCCCCGATGCCCGCGACCCAGTCGTCCAGCATCTCGGCGCGGCGGGCCACGCCGACGACCTTGGCGCCGGCGGCGGCAAGCACTGTTGCCGCGCGCTGGCCCAGACCCGCGCTTGCGCCGGTAACGCAAGCAACGCGGCCTGTCAGGTCGAACATTTGGGCAGGGTTACTCATGGGGTGTCAGGTCGAAATTCTCGCCGGGGAAGTATTTGGCCAGACGCACATCCGCCGCACGGGCGTGGCCTTCCATGCCTTCCAGACGCGAGATACGGGCCGTGGCCTCTGCCACACGCTTGGAGGCCTCGCGGGTGGTCTGCTGCCATGTGACGATCTTCATGTACTTATGGACCGACAGGCCGCCTGTGTAAGAGGCCGCGCGCGAGGTTGGCAGCACGTGGTTGGTACCGGATGCCTTGTCGCCATAGGACACGGTGGTTTCCTCACCAAGGAAGAGCGAGCCGTAGCAGGACAGGCGCTCCAGCCACCATGGCAGGTCTTCGGCCTGTACGGTCAGATGCTCGGGCGCATATTCGTCGGAGGTTGCTGCCATCTCCGCGCGGTCCGAACAGACGATGACCTCGGCATAGTCGCGCCACGCCGCGCGGGCGTTGTCGCGGTTCAGTTCGGGCAGGTCCTCGATCAGGTCGGGCACCCGCTGCATCACGTCCTCGGCCAGGGCGCGGTCGTCGGTGACCAGCCAGACAGGGCTGTTGTAGCCGTGCTCGGCCTGGCTCACGAGGTCAGTCGCCACGATATGCGGATCGGCCGTCTTGTCAGCAAGGATTAGGCTGTCGGTTGGACCAGCAATCATGTCGATACCAACACGACCGAAAAGAATACGCTTGGCTTCGGCAACAAACTGGTTGCCAGGGCCCACGAGGATATTCGCCTTGGGCAGACCGAACAGGCCGAAGGTCATCGCGGCGACACCCTGCACGCCACCCATCGCAATGATGGTATCGGCGCCGCAGATCTTGGCCGCATAGATGATCGCTGGGGCAATCCCCACACCCGGACGCGGCGGAGAGGCCACGGCGATATGGTTGCAACCAGCCACCTTGGCAGTGGTGACGGTCATGATCGCCGAGGCGATGTGGCTATAACGCCCGCCAGGAACATAACAACCAGCGGCATCGACAGGGATCGCCTTTTGACCGGCAATAAATCCGGGGGCGATTTCGTAGGTGATGTTGCTGACTGTGGCCTTCTGCGCTTCGGCGAAACGCTTCACGTTGTCATGGGCGAACTGGATGTCTTCCTTGAGCTTCTGCGGCACGAGCGCTTCGGCGGCGGCGATTTCTTCCTCGGTGAGGATCACGTTGCCGTCGTATTTGTCGAACTTGGCAGCGTACTCCATCGCCTTGGCGTCACCGCCTGCCTCGATGTCGTTGAGAATGCCCTGCACAAGTTCGTGCACATCAGAAGCACCGGACTGGGCCGTCAGGGTCGCTTTGTTAAGGTATTCGCGTGTCATTTGGATTGGTCCTACTTGTAGATATCAGGAAGAAGCGTTGTCGAAATGGCCGGCACATAGGCGATGAAGAGAACGACCACGAACATGGACAGCACGAAGGGCACTGCCCGTGCGGCAATCTTCAGGATCGATTCACCCGTGATGCCGGACACCACGAAGAGGTTGAGGCCGAGCGGCGGGGTAATGAATCCCACCCCCAGTGAAGTGATCATCATAACACAGAACTGGATTTCGTTCATGCCGATGTTTTCGGCCAATGGCATCAGGATCGGCGCGAGGATCACGATGTTCGGCGTGGTTTCCATCACACAGCCTGCAGCGATCAGGATACCTATCATCAGAAGGATCAGAACCCAAGGCTCTTCGGTGAGGCCGGTTGCAGCGGTTACAAAGCCTTGCGGTACACCCATGATCGCCAGTGCTTCGGCCAGAGGAGCAGAGAAGGCAATGATCGGCAGGATCACACCGTTGACCTTGGCCGAGCTGACCAGCATCGCAGGGAAATCCACAAACTTCAGCGTGCCGAGGATGAACCCCATGAGGATCGTCACGACGACAGCAGTCGCGCCGGCTTCAGTCGGGGTCAGACGACCCGAGAAGATGCCATAAAATATGATGCCGGGCACGATGAAGGCATACCAGCCGGATTTCAGCGAACGGCCAAGGTTGGCCAGCCATTCCGCAAACGTCAGATTGCCTCCGCCCTCATAAGCGTAGATGCGGTTAACGACGAGGTTTGTAATCAGGATCGCAAACAGGATCGCAAGACCGGGGATCAATGCGGCAAGGAACAGTGTCGATGCAGATATACCCAGAACCAGACCAATGATGATGTAGGCAATCGAAGGCGGGATCAGGATGCCGGTACAGGCACCAGCAGCCACCAGCGCACAGGCGTATGGGCGCGGATAACCCGCCTCGACCAGACGCGCGATGGTCATGCGACCGACCGCAGCAGCACCGGCCGCATCAGAGCCCGAGATGGCGGCGAACATACCGCAGACCAACACGGTCGCAGAGCCGAACCCGCCTTTAGTGAAGTTGGTCAGCGCTTCGGCCACGTCGAGGAACTTTCGCGATAGTCCCGTCCGCACCAGCACGTCGCCGGTCAGGATGAAAAGCGGGATCGCTGTCAGCGCAAAGGCGTCGATGCCGGTGAAAAGGCGCTCGCCCACAAGGCTCAGCGGCAGGTCGCCGGACATCAACAGCATAAGGATCGCGGATGAACCGATGGCCGCCCAGACGGGCACCGCCATGGCAATCAGGACGACAAAGAGAATGACGGGTACGTAGAAATCCCAGCCAAGCTCGACGGTTTGTTGAAAAGTATTCCAAAGCATCTGGCTGGTTCCTAGTCGAAGAGTGTGTCGCCCTCGTAGACAGGCTTGCCTGTCTTGAGCGAAATGAGGTCACGGCGCATGGACTGGAGCAGTCTCCAGATCATCAGGGCAAAACCCAAAGGCACCGCCATCAGGAACCACACTTTGGAGATACGCAGACCATCCGTCACCGAGCCGAATTTCCACGAGACATGGACAGCCTCCCACGACCAGTAGACGGCAATCAGCGCCACGATCAGCATCACGATATCGCCGAAGATATAGAGGGCCGCTTTCGGGCGTGGCGGCAGGTAATGCATGATCACGTCGATGCGGATATGCGCCCGCTCTTTCACGGCAGCAGCGGCCCCGATCCCGGCCAGATAGATAAAGGAGTAACGGACGATCTCTTCGCCCCAGATCGACGAATAGGCGAAAATCTCGCGGCGCAGCACTTCGATCGCCATCGTGATAACCAGCATCACGTAGAACGTGAGCAGCATCCAGCGCTCGGCGTTCTGGTCAATTTTGCGCAAAGTTTCCATGGCGGAACCCGATCAGTTCACAGGACTGGAGATTGCGCTTGCCGCGCGATGTCCCCGGTCCTGCGTGAATAGGAAGTTGCAGGGCGCCCCGAACGGGCGCCCCGCCAATCGTTTAGGCGTCGTGGACGTAGTATTTGCCCATGGTGCCTGCGGCCTCTTCCATCTTGGCGAAGTTGTCCATGGAACCGGCCAGCTCGACCTTGAACTCGTCCCATTCGGAACGCTGGTAGCCACCGGCAGCCTGCCATTCGGCCAGCTGATCGTCGGTCAGCGAGTGGAACTGGACACCCGCCTTGACGAGCTCGGCCATCGCATAGGCACGGGCCGAAGGCACTTTGGCGATGTTCTGGTGGAAGGTCATTTCCGAACCCCACATGATGCCTTCCTGCACGTCGGATGGCATGGAGTTGAACCACTCGAGGTTACAGGAATAAACCTGACTGTCAGGAACGGCCTGCGTGAAGGTCACATGGGACAGGATGTCCTTGAAGCCGAAGACGTAGAGCGCGCCGACCGACGGGTCGAGCGCATCTGCCACGCCCTGCTGGATCGCGGAGGGTGTCTCGCCCCATGCAACCGGAGTCGGGTTGGCACCGACCATGCGGTAATACTGCTGCAGCATGGCCGAGCCGGGCACGCGGAACTTCACACCGTCCAGATCGGCTGGCGTGATGACAGCGTTGCCGCCCTTGCGGACAGCCACAACGCGCGGGTCAATGTTGACATAGAACAGTGGCTTGAAGCCGTTCTCTTCGATCTTTGGCGTGACCGTGGTGTTCCAGAAATCCGACGTCACGAGGTTGGTAAAGCGCTGGTTGGACCCGCAGAGGTAAGGCATGTTGATCAGGTCGACGGTCGATGCGAATGGCGCAAAGTTCGACAGCGAGTGCTGGGCTGCCTGAATAGTGCCACCCTGAACAGCCTGCACCAGCGCGCCGCCTGCACCGAGCTGGCCACCCGGGGCGAGCTTGACATAGATCTTGCCGTTCGTTGCGTTCTGGATGTTTTCCTTCAGATCAAGCTGCATGATCGGATAGCTGCGCGATGCACCCAGCACGTAGGCTGTCGCGATTGTCATCACGTGCTCCGCTGCGGCTTCGCGCTCGCGCTCTTCATTTGCCGACTGGGCCGCAGCCTCGGTCGACCAGAGTGTCCCTGCTGCTCCTGCAACCAGCGCGGCTGTAAAGCTGCCGGTCGTGGCGAGTTTCAGGAAATTCCGGCGCTCTGCCGACGCAAGTTCATTGCGGTCTTTGGTATCCATTCGGTTCTCCTCCCTTTGGATGGCTTAGCTGTCGTTCTTTGCTTTGCGATCAGCTTCTTTTTTCAGGATCGCCACGACAAAGAGCAGCGACGCGAGAAACAGAACCAACATTTCCCCGACGATTCCCAGAAATGCGCTATCCGCAAAAGCACCCAAAGCGACGTTGGTAAAAAACACCGCGAAGACGACTGCAGAAGCGATGAGGAACATCGGAGTTCTCCTCTATGTATGGCTCGGTATACTGACTGTAAGCGCTTACATGTGATTCGTGCAAGCGTTTACATGACGCCACGTCATATGCCATCAATAGACAGACTCACCCCGAGTCATTTGCGAGACAAGACATGACCGACCAACCCGCCATTCCGACCCTGCTGGACGTCGCTCGCGCGGCGGGTGTGTCCACGGCGACGGTCTCGCGCTGCCTCAACAAGGAAAGCACCGTCGCGCAGGCGACCCGCGCCAAAGTCATGCAGGCCGTGGATGCGCTCGGCTATACCCCGAACTTCAACGCTCGCGCCATCGCCGCCAAGCGCTCGCAAACCATCGGGGCCATTATCCCGACGATGGAGAATGCGATCTTTGCCCGTGGCCTTCAGGCGTTTCAGGAAGCGTTGCACGAGATGGGTTTCACCCTGCTGGTCTCGAGTAGCGCATACCAGCCTGAACTCGAGGCCCTGCAGATCAAGTCGCTGATCGCACACGGGGCCGACGGGCTTTTGCTGATCGGCTACGAACGTGACCCGTCAGTCTATGAGTATCTCGCGCGGCGCAATATTCCGACCGTATTGGCGTGGGCCTTTTCGAATGACCAGAATTTGGACGCGGTGGGTTTCGACAACCGCGCCGCAATGGCCGAACTGGCGAATGCCGTCCTTGGCATGGGTCACCGGCGCATCGGTTATATTTCCGGTATGCTAGAAGGCAACGACCGTGCCCAAAGCCGTCTGGAGGGCGTACATGACGCGATGCTTGGCTTCGGACTTGACCCCTCCACGATCACGGTTGTGGAGCGCCACTACGACATTGAAGATGGTGCCGAGTCGTTCGAACTGGTCATGAAGTCCGAGCCGCGCCCGACGGTCGTGATGTGCGGCAACGATGTTCTTGCGGCAGGCGCGCTGGCCCGCGCCTATCAGATGGGACTCAAGGTCCCCGAAGATGTCTCGATCACGGGTTTTGACGACATCGAACTGGCCAAGATCCTGCAGCCGCCGCTGACCACAGTGCATGTTCCACATCGCCTGATGGGCAGAACTGCGGCCGAAGTCCTTGTGCAGAAGATTGCAGGTGAAACCGAGACGATTGTCCGGGAACTGCCTGTCGAGATCATGCTGCGCGGCTCGCTCGCCCCACCCGGCAACGCTGCGGCAGACAGCACGACGTAAGGTGTCAGTTCCGCTGGCACTCGGTCTGCAGCACGTCTAGATTGCAGCCATGAAACTCCTCGTTGGCCTTGGCAATCCCGGCGCGAAATACGCGCATAACCGTCACAACATCGGTTTTATGGCGATGGACCAGATCGCATCCGACCATGGCTTTGGCGGGTGGAAATCCAAAGTCCAGGGGCAGATCGCCGAAGGGCGGTTCGGCTCCGAGCGGGTGACCCTGCTTAAGCCCG
>CAXQAV010000267.1:0-2010 GCA_964221795.1 Luminiphilus sp.
CCGCAACGGGGTTGTCCTCGCCCTGCATCATCAAAAGCTGGGTACAGAGCGCGACAGTCAGATCATAAAGTCGCGGCGCGGCGGCCTTGTTGCCGGAGAGAACTTCCATACAGACGGCCACCTCCAGCGCGTTGCCAAGCGCGGGGGCCAGCGGTTCGTTCATATCGGTGATCAGCCCCGCCGTGCGGCAGCCCGCGCCATTCGCCGTCTGCACCAGCGCTTGCGCGAGTGAGTGGGCATCATCCTGGTTTTTCATAAAGGCGCCCGAGCCGCATTTGATATCCAGCACAAGCGACCCCAACCCCGCTGCCAGTTTCTTGGAGAGGATCGACGCTGTGATCAGATCGACGCTTTCGACCGTCGCGGTCACATCGCGGATCGCATAGAGACGCTTGTCCGCAGGCGCGATCTTGCCCGTGGCACTGACGATCGCGCAGCCGACCTCGCGGGTGATCAGGCGGAACTGCTGTTCGGTGACATCCGTCCTGACTCCGGGGATGCTTTCCATCTTGTCGAGCGTGCCGCCGGTATGCCCCAGTCCCCGCCCCGAAATCATCGGCACATAGGCCCCGCAAGCCGCCAGCACCGGTGCGAGGATCAGCGAGACACAGTCGCCCACACCACCGGTCGAGTGCTTGTCCAGCACCGGCCCCGGCAGGTCCCAGCGCAGCACGTCACCGCTATCGCGCATTGCTTCGGTCAGGGCGACGCGGCCCTCGTCATCAAGTCCGTTCAGCACAACGGCCATGGCAAAGGCACCTGCCTGCGCATCGCTCACATCGCCATTCGCGAGCCCGCGCGCAAACCACCTCAGCGCATCACGGCTCGGCGTCTGTTTGCGGCGGACCGCTGCGATGATGGCACGGGCGTCCATTGGCTCAGACGCGGCTCATGTAGTCGGCGTCGAAACTGCCTGGCAGAAGGGCAGCGACAGTGGTTTCCTGCACAATCCCGTCTGTGGTGGCGAGTGTCACCTTCACATCCGGTCCTGCAAATTCGGCAATCTTCTGACGGCAACCGCCACAGGGGCTGACGGGTTTGGGGCTGTCAGCGACCACGGCGATCTCGGCGATTTCGGTGTCACCGCCTGCGACCATGGCAGCAATGGCTCCGGCCTCGGCACAGGTGCCTTCGGGGTAGGCCACATTCTCGACATTGCAGCCTTGGTAGACCGTGCCGGAGGCGGCCCGCAAAGCGGCCCCGACCTTGAACTTTGAATAGGGCGCATGCGCGTTTTCGCGGACGGCCCGCGCGGCATCGACGAGTGACATGGCGTGTCTCCGTAGTTGGTCGTTTCAGATTGTCCGGTGGCGTGCGCGGATGCAAGCCTGACCGCGCGCTAGCCAGTCTCGGTCACAAAGACTCCGGGCAATGTCACCTCGAGGAGGCGGATATCGTCCGAAGGGTCTGCATAGCGCGTCTTCATATGTGGCGGGGTCACGAAGGCATCGCCGGGCGCGAGCGTGTAAGGGGCCTTGCCCTCGCCCTCCAGCGTCATCGACCCTTCCATAACAAAGGTAAAGTGGATGTCCGCATCGTGGCTGGCCCAGATGGGATCGCCCTTGCCTCGTTCCAGCACCTGCACGCCCGCGATGCCCTTGGTATTCGTGGCTATCGTGGTGTCGCGCGACCGGAAACCCGGCAGGCGCGATGGTTCCCAGACGGCGTTCTTAACCTCGTTGAACACGAACTTCTGCCCCTGCCATTCGCGGTCAGGGCGCAGGTGGGGCGTAGGCAGTTCCATCTCGTGATCGATCTCGGTGATGTGTTCGGCGGGAACCCCGATCTCGATCACCTCGATTCCGTCAGAGGCCTCAAGCACGCGGTGACGGATTTCGGGCGGCTGGATAAAGCAGTCGCCAGCGGTCAGGCGGATCGGTGGACCCTGATCCTCGTAGACCACATCGACCCAGCCGCGATAGCAGAAGATCAGCTGGAACCCGACCTTGTGGAAATGCACCATATCGGGCACGGGGCCGCCGTCTGGAATGCGGATGTGGCTGGCGATGA
>CAXQAV010000268.1:0-3149 GCA_964221795.1 Luminiphilus sp.
GCCAAACTGGCGGTGATCTCGGGGGGCGCAGGCGCAACCGCCGCAGCTCCAGCTGCGGCACCAGCCCCCGCCGCTGCGCCCGCTGCAGCCGGCGTCAAAGACGGTCCAGCCGCCGAAAAAGCCATGGCCGAAGCAGGCATCAGCCGCGATCAGGTTCAGGGTTCGGGCCGTGACGGTCGCGCCATGAAAGAAGACGTGGCACGCGCTGTTGCAGCGGCCTCCTCGGCCCCTGCCGCAGCCGAGGCACCCAAAGCGCCGCGCGCACCGGTTGCTGCGGACGATGCTGCCCGCGAAGAACGCGTCAAGATGACCCGTCTGCGCCAGACCATCGCGCGCCGCCTGAAAGACGCCCAGAACACAGCCGCGATGCTGACCACCTACAACGAGGTGGACATGACGGGCGTGATGGAACTGCGCAACGAATACAAGGACCTGTTCTTCAAGAAGCACGGCGTCAAACTGGGCTTCATGTCCTTCTTCACCAAGGCCTGCGTGCATGCGCTGAAAGAGGTGCCCGAAGTGAACGCCGAAATCGACGGCACCGACATCGTCTACAAGAACTACGTCAACATGGGCATTGCCGTCGGCACGCCGACTGGTCTTGTCGTGCCAGTGGTGCGCGAGGCCGACCAGATGAGCTTTGCGACGATCGAAAAGACCATCAACGAACTGGGCGCCAAGGGCCGCGACGGGAAACTGTCCATGGCCGATATGCAGGGCGGCACATTCACCATCTCGAACGGTGGTGTCTACGGCTCGCTGATGTCTTCGCCGATCCTGAACCCCCCGCAGTCCGGTATCCTTGGCATGCACAAGATCCAGCAACGTCCGATGGCGATCAACGGTCAGGTGGTGATCCGTCCGATGATGTATCTGGCACTGTCCTACGACCACCGGATCGTCGACGGCAAGGGGGCCGTGACCTTCCTTGTGCGCGTGAAAGAAGCGCTCGAGGATCCACGGCGTCTGTTGATGGATCTTTAAAAGGAAATGGCGGGCTATGCCCGCCTTTTTCGAAGCTGCCATGCACAAAGCCCTCACCCAAGCCGAATACGACCAGATCCTCCGCGCCCGCGTGATCGGATGGGGGCTGCGGTGGACCGTCGGTTTTGGCGTGGTGCTGGTGCTGACCGCACTGGTGGACGGCTTGGGCTGGCTCTGGCCGGTCGTCATCGCGATCGCGGCCATTTCATTCATTTTGATCATAATTCAAATGAACAAGATGAAATTGCACGTGCATGAGGGCGGCAAGGAGATCGAAGAATGACCCCCGAACTCACCGTCCTTGCCCTTGCAGGCATCTTGCAGGGCATCCAGTTCGTCCTGATGTCCGTTCCGGCCAACCTTGAACTTGGACCCGGCAAGACAGCCTCGCCGCGCGATCCTCAGCGGCTTGGCAAACCTGTGCAGGAACTGCTGAGCGTCAGGACGGGCCGGCTCTACCGCGCGCTCAACAACCACTTCGAGGGGCTGATCCTCTTCACGCTTGCTGTGGTTGTCGTGACCCTTGGTGATAAGGGAACTGGACTTACTGCCGCTTGCGCCTGGACTTATCTGGGTGCGCGCATCCTCTACATACCCGCCTATTACTTCGGCTGGGCGCCATGGCGCTCGCTGATTTGGTTCGTGGGGTTTCTCTCAACGATGCTGATGATACTTTCAGCCCTAATCTCATAATCTGCCCGACGCTTTGCCGACGTTTCGCCGACGCAATGCCGACAGACCAAAATTCGAAGGAGACAGCAAATGTCCAGCTATGATGTCATCGTAATCGGCGCCGGTCCCGGCGGCTATGTCTGCGCGATCCGCTGCGCCCAACTGGGCATGAAGGTCGCTTGTGTTGAAGGCCGCGAGACCTTGGGTGGCACCTGTCTGAACGTGGGCTGCATCCCGTCCAAGGCGATGCTGCACGCGACACATATGCTGCACGAAGCCGAGCACAACTTCGCGACCATGGGCCTGAAGGGCAAAGCGCCTTCGGTCGATTTCCCGCAGATGTTGAAATACAAGGAAGAGACCATCGCCCAGAATACTGGTGGGATCGAATTTCTCTTCAAAAAGAACAAGGTAGACTGGATCAAAGGCTGGGCCAGTATCCCCGAAGCGGGTAAGGTCAAAGTCGGTGACGATGTCCATGAGGCCAAGCATATCATCATCGCCTCGGGTTCCGAGCCGACCTCGCTGCCTGGCGTCGAGGTCGACGAAAAGACGGTTGTGACGTCGACCGGCGCGCTGTCGCTGCCGAAGATCCCCAAGAAAATGGTGGTGATCGGCGCGGGTGTGATCGGGCTGGAGCTGGGCTCGGTCTATGCACGTCTGGGCGCAGAAGTCGAAGTGATCGAATTCCTTGATGCCATCACCCCCGGCATGGACGCCGAGATCGCCCGCTCCTTCCAGAAGATGCTGAAAAAGCAAGGGCTTAACTTTACCCTCGGTGCAGCCGTTCAGGGTGTCGCAGTCAAGGGCGGCAAGGCCACCGTCACCTACAAACTGCGCAAGGACGACAGCGAGCATACAGTCACCGCCGACACCGTTCTGGTCGCCACGGGCCGCAAGCCCTACACCAAAGGGCTGGGTCTCGATGCCCTCGGGATCGAGATGACCGAGCGTGGGCAGATCAAGACCGACAGGCGCTATGCCACGAATATCAAAGGGATTTATGCCATTGGTGACGCGATCGAGGGTCCGATGCTTGCCCATAAGGCCGAAGACGAAGGCATGGCCGTCGCCGAAGGCATCGCGGGCCAGCACCCGCATGTGAACTACGGCGTGATCCCCGGTGTGATCTACACCCACCCAGAGGTCGCCAATGTGGGCGAAACCGAGGAAAGCCTGAAAAAACAGGGCCGTAAGTACAAGGTCGGCAAGTTCCCCTTCATGGGCAACGCCCGCGCCAAGGCGAATTTCGCAGGCGACGGCTTTGTCAAAATGCTGGTCGATGCCGAAACCGACCGCGTGCTGGGCTGCCACATCATCGGCCCGATGGCCGGTGACCTGATCCACGAGGTCTGCGTGGCCATGGAATTCGGCGCTGCTGCCGAGGACATCGCCCGCACCTGCCACGCGCACCCGACCTACTCCGAAGCGGTCCGTGAAGCCGCCCTCGCCTGCGGCGATGGTGCGATCCACGCCTAAGAACCAGAGATCGG
>CAXQAV010000269.1:0-3493 GCA_964221795.1 Luminiphilus sp.
ACCCAAGAAGCTGGCCGAGGAAGCTGACATCGGCGATTCCGTCATCGGTCACACGACGATCCAGAACGACCACGCGGCCATCCTCAAGTGTGTAGCGCGATACGTTCCGCACCCTGTCGCCGCTGTCGAACGAAACCGCGAGGACCTGACGGTCGACTTCTTTCGGGGTGAACGGACCGAATTGCTCGAACTTGCTGGCGGCGTAGTAGATTGTGTTGTTCTGCAGGGCACGGTCGGCGATCGGCTCGCCAAAGAGCGCAATCACCTCTTCCTTGGTGCTGACACCGATTTCCAGTGATGCGATCTCGGCTTCGGGTGGGACGAATCCGTGGTAGCGTTCAATCGGCGCGCAGCCAGGAAAGGCCAGCGTCACAAGCAGCCCCGCCACCACAATACGACCTTTGCCAAAGATTCCGGCCTGATCACCCATCAACGCACCCTCTTGTCTCGGCCCTGCAAGCCTTTTATCCCGAGTATATCACCTGACATGCCTGTTCAAGAAACGATAGCGCCTTGACCCAGTTACCCAGCAAGATGATCCGTATTGCCGACCTGCCCAATCGCAAGATCACGGCTTTCGAACTGCTCCCCACAGCACAAGAGCGCGCAGCGGTCGCGGCAGAACTGGGAATCCCCGGCATCAAGAAACTCCGCTTTGCCGGCACCCTTGCACCGCAGGGCAAGCGCGACTGGCGGCTCGAGGCCAATCTGGGCGCGACGGTTGTGCAGGAATGTGTCGTCACACTGGACCCGGTTTCGACACGCATCGATGAGAGCGTAGTGCGCAGCTACCTGTCGGACCTGCCCGAGGTGACAGCGGGCGAGACCGAAATGCCTGAAGACGACACACAGGAAGCCCTGCCCGAGACACTCGATCTGACCGAAGTGATGATCGAAGCACTTTCGCTTGCACTGCCACCTTATCCCCGCAGTGAAGGGGCCTCTTTGGGCGAGGCGGTTTTTTCCGAAAGCGGTGTTGCGCCGATGCGTGACGAGGATACAAAGCCCTTTGCGGGTCTGGCGTCCCTGCGCGAAAGCCTTGAAAATAAAGACGAATAAGGGCGCCCACAACAGGCGCGAAAAGGGGTTGCACATATAGGGAATCGCAGTATGTTCGCGGCCTCTTTTACATCGTGTCTCGACAGGGCTGCCGCAATGGCGTAGGACCCCGCGCAGACGCAAGGAAATCGGGCCACTGGCCCTTAATATCATAGGGTTGAGACATGGCTGTCCAGCAGAACAAAGTATCCAAATCGCGCCGCAACAACCGCCGTGCGCATGACGCGCTGGTCGCGGCAAACCCGAACGAGTGCGACAACTGCGGCGAACTCAAGCGCCCGCACCACGTTTGCCCGTCCTGCGGCCACTACGCTTCGCGTGAAGTTGTTGCAGACACGACCGAGATCGATCTCGACGACGACGCAGCATAAGGCGGCGCAAAGGGCAACATCATGACACCAGCGCAAGCGGACACGGATCCGACGCAGGGACATGATGCTACTCACGTGCTTTCCGTCGACGCCATGGGCGGCGACAAAGGGCCTGCAACTGTCGTTGCGGGCCTTTCGAAGTTTCTAGCAGACGAACCCGACGCTCGCGCAATCCTACACGGCCCCAAAGCCGAGATGGAGGCGCTGGTCGTCAAGCACGGGATCGCCAGCCGTGTGACCGTGCATGACGCCACCGAAGTGGTCAAAATGACCGACAAGCCCAGCCATGTGCTGCGCCACGGCAAGAACACCTCGATGTGGTCAGCAATCGAAGCGGTACGCAATCACAAGGCCGCCGTAGCCGTCAGCTGCGGCAATACCGGCGGGTTGATGGCCATGTCCATGTTGCGGCTGCGCAAGGCCGAGGGCGTGAACCGCCCGGCGATCGCCTGCCTCTGGCCGTCGCGCAATCCGGCCGGTTTTAACGTGATGCTTGATGCAGGTGCCGATATCCGCGCTGATCAGGACGATCTGCTGACCTATGCCCTGATGGGCGCCTCCTATGCCCGCAACGGCCTTGATATCGCCCGCCCCCGCGTCGGTCTGCTGAACGTCGGCACCGAAGAGCATAAGGGCCGTGCGGAACTGAAGGTTGCGCATGAGCTGATCGCGAATGCCGCTCGCATCGGCGATTTCGACTTTGTCGGCTTTATCGAAGGTGGTGACCTTCCGTCGGACAAGGTGGACGTGATCGTGACCGACGGATTCACCGGTAACGTCGCGCTCAAGACCGGCGAAGGCACGGCGACGCTGATCATCGGCCTCCTGCGTGAGTCGCTGATGAAGAACCTGCTTTCCATGCTGGGCGCCCTGCTCGCGCGTGGGTCGCTGGCGCGGCTGCGCAAACGGATTGACCCCCGCCGTGTCAACGGTGGTGTGTTCCTTGGCCTCAACCAGACCGTCATCAAGAGCCACGGATCGGCGGATGAAACCGGCGTCGCTGCGGCACTGCACCTCGCCTACCGTCTGGCGAAGATCGGTTTCTCGGATAAACTCGCCGCAAGGGTTGCTTCCGCAGCGTCACTTGCCCAAGATGCCGGAAATCACCCCGAGGTGAACGACCTCGGCAAAGACACAGGCAAGTAATATGACGCGGCGCGCAGTGGTCAAAGGGGTCGGACATTACCTGCCCGAACGTGTGGTCCCCAACGCAGAGTTCGAAAAAACCCTCGAAACCACTGACGAATGGATCAAGGCGCGCTCGGGGATCGAACGCCGCCATTTCGCCGCAGAAGGCCAGACCACATCAGAGCTTGCCGCCAATGCCGCAAAGGCCGCTCTGGCTATGGCGGGGATGGACGCGGAGGATATTGACGCGATCATCGTCGCGACCTCGACCGCTGACCTGACATTCCCGTCCGCAGCCACGATGGTGCAAAGTGCCATCGGCAACACCAAGGGCTATGCCTTTGATGTACAAGCGGTTTGTGCCGGTTTTGTTTTTGCCCTGTCGAATGCGAACGCCCTGATCGTATCGGGTCAGGCGAACCGCGTTCTGGTCATCGGTGCCGAGACCTTCAGCCGGATCATGGATTGGACCGACCGCGGCACATGCGTGCTTTTCGGTGACGGAGCCGGTGCGCTGGTGCTTGAGGCAGAGGAAGGCACGGGCGCAAATACGGACCGAGGCATCCTTGCAACCGACCTGAACTCTGACGGGCGCTACAAGGACCTGCTCTATGTCGATGGTGGCGTGTCGACCCAGAACACAGGCAAGCTGCGGATGGAAGGCAAAGAGGTCTTCCGCCACGCTGTCGAAAAACTGGCGCAGACCGCCGACACCGCTTTGGGAAAAGTTGGCTTGGGTTCCGATGACGTGGATTGGGTCGTGCCGCATCAGGCCAACATCCGCATCATCCAATCAACGGCCAAGAAGCTGGGCGTCGAGATGGACCGCGTCGTTGTCACCGTGCAGGACCACGGGAATACCTCTGCTGCATCGATTCCTCTGGCGCTTTCGGTCGGCGTGGCGAACGGCCAGATCAAGCAGGGCGACGTTGTCG
>CAXQAV010000270.1:0-20687 GCA_964221795.1 Luminiphilus sp.
GGGCCTGTGTCACGCGGTCTTCGGTCGCGACGCCACGCGCCTGCAATTCCAATGCGTTCTCAAGATCACGGCTTGTCTGATCGAACTGTGTGCGGGCCTGCGTGACCTGCGCCTCCAATGTTGTGGCATCCAACCGCCCGAGTTCCTGCCCCGCCTCGACAAAGGCGCCACGCTCGGCGCTGACAGAGATAACCTTGCCTGCCGCCTCGGTCGGTATGCGGGTGACACGGTCGGGCTCGGACTGCCCCTCGACGCTCAGGACAAGCCGCACATCCTGTGCGACCGACGGGATCACCGCAACGCTGATCGCCGGGTTCTCAGGTTCTTCCTGCGCGACCTGTGGCTCTTCTTCGGCGGCTGGTGCGAGATAGCCGCTGCCCATCCAGCCGACCAGCGCCAGCACCAGAAACAGCGCCAGCCATTTCGACCGTCCTGCACCCCTATCGCCTTCAAAACTCAGTTTGCCCGTCAAATCAGGCGCTGTTTCACCCGTCATGGGAATCTTCCTCGGAATCCGTTTTTCGGCAAATCGCCGGCCGCTAGCGGCTAACTATGCCTGTTGAGGCCAGTTTACTAGACTATTGAGTTCATTTTCCTGCGGTCGAGCGGCAACAAATCAGAGTTGCTGCAACTGGTGGCGCTGCAAAAGTGCGATGAGCATCTCTTTGGCGGCGATCCGATGGGCGCGGTGCAGCTCTGCGGCACGGTCAGCCTCGCCTGCGGCAATCGCCTCGACAACGGCACGATGATCCGCGTTGGACTGGTGCGGCATCGGCCACAGGAAAAGCGTGGCACGGCGCGCGCGACGAACCTGATCGGCCATCTGCGCGGTGATCGCCGCCAGCCGGCGATTACCTCCCAGCGCGACGAGAGCCGCATGAAAGGCATCGTCTGCCGCAGCCCACGCAATAAGGTCCCCTGCGGCGAGGGCAGCGTCCATGGCATCAATCGCGGTATGAAGCGGAGCAATGTCTGCCTCTCTTCCCCCCCGCCGTGCCGCGTCGGCGGCGGCCTGTGCCTCCAACACCGTCAACACATCGTAAATCTCGGCCATGTCCTCGACCGAAACAGGCAGAATGCGGATGCCCTTGCGCGGCTGGACAGTCACAAGCCCCTGCTGCTCCAGCACCATCGCCGCTTCGCGTATCGGCGTGCGTGACATGCCAAGCCGCAACGCGAGTTCGCTCTCCAGATGGTTTGACCCGGGCGCAAGTGCGCCACTGAAAATCAACTCGCGCAACTGGTCGAGCGCACGGGACACGTTGGTCTGGCTTGCCGGGCTAGGACTCATGTCAGATCAACCTTTTGTCCCATGTCTGCAGAGCGATAGATCGCCTCCTCGATCTCGATCACCCGCAGATAATCGGCTGCGAGGTTTTCGAACGGACCCTCATTGTTGAGCGCCGCAATCACATGGGCCTGCAATGCACGTGTGCAATCACCGCCGAAACCATCGAAATCGTCGGGAGGCAATATCTCAGTGGCGTATAGGTCGCCGAATGCCCGCTGGCGTACAGACCCATCCCCGCGCAACTCCAGCACACCGCGCGTGCCTTCGATCAGCGCCTCGCCCATCGTCCGGCGCGGGTTGTCGGCGGCGTGGTCAAGACAACGGTTGGCATCAAAGAGACTGCGCACACCGCCCGCATGAACGCCCAGCACATGGCCCGCATCCTCGCCCTTGAGCACAGGGTTCACGCGTTGCAGATCCCCATAGACGCTGGTGAAGTCCCCGAAGAGAAACCGGAACAGATCGACGAAATGCACGGCCGTCTCATGGATCAGAAAACGGGGCATGTCGCAAAAGTATGGCTGGCGGTCACGGTAGGCCTCTGCCCCCTGCCCGTCACCGGGGCGGAGGCGGAAGGTCGCCTGCAGGACCTCACCGATCATCCCTTCATCAACCTCGGCCTTGATCGCGCGATACCACGGCTGGAACCGGAAATTCTCGTGCACGATCAAGCGCACCCCGTGGTCCTCGGCCAAGCCGGCCATGGCGCGGGCTTCGGCAAGCGAGGTGCAGAAGGGTTTTTGACAGATGATCGTCTGCACACCTGCGGCGACGGCCGTTCTGATCGCCTCAGCCTGCCCGGCGGGCGGCAGAATGATGTCGAGTATGTCGGGGCGCACCTCTTCCAGCATATCGCCCAGCGCGGCAAAGGCGGGCGCGCCGGTTGCCTCTGCGCCCGCAATGTCGCGGTCGCAGACGGCAACAAGTTCGGCCCCCGCGATGCGTCGCCATCCGTCGATATGGAAGTGGCTGAAATACCCCGCCCCCAGACAGGCAACGCGGACCGTCAAGGAAAGAGCTTTCCGGCGATGGCCGCGGCGACCTCTTGCGTCGTTGCTGTCCCGCCGATGTCCGGTGTCAGGACCGCCCCTTCATCGCTGACCGCCTCGACCGCGTCCCGCAGGCGTGCGCCGTCGCGCGTCATCGCGGCATTGTCGTGCCGGATCCCCAGCCACTCCAGCATCATAGCCGCCGAAAGGACCATGGCCATCGGGTTTGCCTTGCCCTGTCCCGCGATATCGGGGGCCGACCCGTGGCAGGGCTGAAACACTGCATGATCGAGGCCGATATCGGCCGAAGGGGCCATGCCCAGCCCCCCCATCAACCCTGCGCCAAGGTCCGACAGGATATCGCCGAACATGTTTTCCGTGACCAGCACGTCAAAGTCCCAAGGCCGCTGCACCATCCAGAGCGCCATGGCATCGACATAGGCGTGATCTGTTTTCAGGTCGGGATAAGCTGAAGCCTCGGCATCAAAGATGCTGCGGAAGAAAGCGAAGGCGCGAAAGACATTGGCCTTGTCCACACAGGTCACCCGTTCGGCACTCCGACCGTCCGCCTTGCGCTGGCGCGCGAGGTCAAAGGCGAAGCGGAAAAGTTTCTCGCTCACCGCGCGCGTGATGCGCAAGGTCTCGCGGGCGTCGTCCTGCTCTACCTCGCCCCTGCCTTGGGTATAGAACAGCCCCTCGGTACTTTCGCGGATCAGGACAAAGTCGATCGCCTTACCCTCCGGCAGCTTCAACGGAGTCCTGCCACCCGGGGTGACGCGGACTGGGCGCACACCAGCAAAGAGGTTGAAAATCTTGCGCAGGTCGATCTGTGGTGTGATCTCGGTGCCGTCGGGATAGCGCACCGCAGGCAGCCCCATCGCCGAAAGCAGGATTGCATCTGCCCTGCCCGCCGCATCGCAGGAGGCCTGCGGAAGGCTTTCGCCGGTCTCAAGGTAGTGCGCGGCACCAGCGGGCAGATGCGTGAACGCCAGTTGATAGCCCGCTGCGCCGTCAGACAGCCGTTCGAGCAATGCGACCGTCGGCGCCATGATCTCGGGGCCAATCCCGTCACCGTCACAAACGGCGATTTCAAAGTTTCTCATGCGCGCATCTCCTGATCTGGCATTAACGTATGCATTAAACCAGCGAAACCTCGGCAATTGCGCTTAGATGCGGGATGCGCCAGTTTCATGAGAAGGAGAAAAGGCGATGTATGCAGTCTGCGTGATGTTCCACTTGAAACCGGACTGCATGGCCGACTTCATGCCCTTGATGCTGGAGAACGCGCGGACTTCGCTGGACGCCGAACCGGATTGCCACCAGTTCGACGTCGCAACTGACCCTGAACGTCCCGACGCGGTCTTCCTCTATGAACTCTACAGCGACCGCAACGCCTTCGAGACGCATCTGGCCAGCGACCATTTCAGAGCCTTTGATGCGGCGTCGCGTGATATGATCGCCGAAAAAACCGTCACCACCTGGTCGGAGGTCGCGCAATGACTTGGGAAGTCCACGCCATCAAATACGCCGACCGGAACGCGCGCACGCGGGCGGACAGTTTTATCTTTGATAACAACCACGATGCAACGCATGCGATGGATTATTTCATGTGGTTCCTGCGGCGCGGGGATGAGGTGATCCTTGTCGATACCGGCTATGATGACGCCGAAGCCGCCAGCCGCGACCGCCCGATCCGCTTGAACCCGACAGAGGCGCTCGCCCCTTTTGGACTGCGGGCCGAAGACATCACCCAGGTCATCGTCACCCACCTGCACTATGACCACGCGGGCGGGGTGCACCTCTTTCCCAATGCCACATTGCATCTGCAGGCCGCCGAGATGGCCTTTGCCACTGGTCCCTGCATGTGCCACGACACTCTGCGGATGCCCTTCACAGCCGACCATGTCTGCGAGGCGGTCAAGCGGCTCTATTCCGGTCGCGTGGTCTTCTACGAGGGCGATGGCGAAGTGGCCGAGGGCGTGACCGTCCACTGTCTCGGCGGCCATTCGCGCGGGCTGCAGGCGGTGCGGGTCCTGACAGAAGCAGGCTAGCTGGTGCTTGCCTCGGACGCCGCGCATTTCTATGAGAACTTCGAAGCACGAAAGCCGTTTCCGATTGTGGTGGACCTGCAGGACATGCTGGACGGGTTCGAAACACTCTACCGGCTGGCCCCAAATCCGGAGCTGATCGTCCCAGGGCATGATCCGCTGGTCCGGCAGTATTTTCCGCAAGAGATCGCACCGCATATCACGCGGCTCGACAAGGGACGAAAGATATGAAGATTGGCGTCATTGCTGACGACTTTACCGGCGCATCCGACATTGCGCTCACATTGGCAGATGGCGGTATGCGCACCGCGCAGTTCGTCGGCATCCCTCAGGGGGAAGCTGATGTCGAGGCGGGCGTCGTTGCGCTCAAATCCCGCACCATTCCCGCCGAGGAGGCGATCCGGCAAAGCCTTGACGCCTGCGACTGGCTGCTGGCGCAGGGCGCGGAACAGATCATCTTCAAGGTCTGCTCGACCTTCGACAGCACCGAAGCAGGCAATATCGGACAGGTGGCCGAGGCGCTGGCAGCAAAGCTCGACGCCAATCAGGTGATTGTCTGCCCCGCCTTTCCCGCCAACGGGCGTAGCGTCTATATGGGACACCTTTTCGTCGGTGATGTGCTGCTGAACGAAAGCGGGATGCAGGACCACCCGCTGACGCCAATGACCGACGCGGACCTGCGGCGGGTACTGGCGCGGCAGACGTACTGGCCGGTGGGGCATATCCCCCATGGCACCGTCGCCAAAGGCGCGCAGGCCATCGTTGCCGCCTTTGCCGCCGAGAAATCCATGCTGATCGTCGATGCGATCAGCGATGTGGACCTGCACGCCATCGGCAAGGCGGCGGCGGGACGCAAGCTTCTGGTCGGCGGCTCCGGTATCGCCATTGGCCTGCCAGCGAACTTCGGCAAGACCGCGACCAAACCGCTCTGGGATCCGGTGATCGGACCGGGTGTTGTCCTTTCGGGGTCGTGCAGTCGGGCCACGCGCGCGCAGGTCGCCCATTACAAGTCACTCGCCCCCTCGCGCGAGATCACCGCAGCCGAGGTCATGTCAGGTGGGCTGACCGCTACGACCCTCGCTGATTGGGTGCTGGCTCAGGACGGCGCGCCGCTGGTCTATTCTTCAGCTGACCCCGAAATCGTGGCGCAGGCGCAGGACACCTATGGCCGCGAGGTCATCGCTGAGCACATCGAAACCCTGTTCTCATCGCTGGCAGCCGAACTGGCCGCACGCGGGATCAAGCGCATGGTGGTCGCGGGCGGCGAAACCTCGGGCGCGGTTGTGACAGGGTTGCGGGCCGACACATTGCACATCGGCCCGAAACTCGCCAATGGCGTGCCCGCCTTGCGGTCAGGCGACATGGCGCTGGCGCTGAAATCGGGTAACTTCGGAGCCGAGGATTTCTTTGCCACCGCCCTGCGCGATATGGGCCGTGAGAGCTAGGTGAAAACCTGAGGGGAGAGAGCAGCCATGGAAATCAACGCCGACTTCAGCCAGCGGGCATTGGTGCATGCGGACGAAATCCCTTGGATCGCCTCCCCCATGGCGGGGGTCGACCGGCGCATGCTTGACCGGATCGGAGATGAAGTCGCCCGCGCCACATCCATCGTGCGCTACGCCCCCGGCAGCCATTTTTCAGCGCATACGCATACCGGCGGGGAAGAGTTCATCGTGCTGGAAGGCACCTTTCAGGACGAACACGGCGACTATCCGGCGGGCACCTATGTGCGCAATCCGCCGACGACCTCGCACACGCCGGGGGCGGCTGAGGGTTGCACGATCTTTGTCAAACTCTGGCAGTTCGACCCCGACGACCGGACGCAGTTCCGCCGCGAGATGGGCGCAGAGCTGGCGCGGCTCACCGACGGGATCATGGCCGAGACGTTGCATCACGACAGCCGCGAAACCGTGCGCTTCCTGTCGATGGACGCGGGCGCAAGGCTGTCAGAAACGCCGTCAGGCGGGGCAGAGTTGCTCGTGATCGCAGGTGACGCCGAGGAAACCGGCGATGCGCTAGCCAAGAACAGCTGGCTCCGCCTGCCGGAGGGCGCACCGCTTGATCTGGTCGCTGGCCCTGAGGGCGCGCAAGTCTGGATCAAGACAGGGCATCTGTCTTATGCCGAGGCCCCGTCGGTCTAGGCGCGGAAACCCTCGGGGATCCGGTCGACACCATCGAGCAACAGGTCAGCCATGACCTCACCCACCTTGGGGGCCATACCGAAACCGATCTTGAAGCCGCCGTTGGCGATATACTCCCCTGTCCGCAGGGGATGGGCACCCAACACGGGCGCGCGGCTTTTGCTGCGCGGACGGACGCCGGCCCAGCGTTCAATAACATGCGCACCCGCCAGCACCGGAAAGGCCGTAACCGCGCGGGCGATCACATCGTCAAGCTGTCCGTCCGTGGTATCCGGCGCATCAAACTCGCGCTCTGACGTGGACCCGATTGCGACCGTACCGTCGGTATGTGGAATGATATGCAAGGCATCCGCAAAAAGCTGCGGACGGCCAGCGGCGTTGAAATCCAGCAAGGCCGCCTGCCCTTTGACGCCGTTGCCGCCGACCTCTTTCATCCCCGCCCATCCGGTCGCCCAGACGACCTTGCCCTCCGGCTTGCCGTCCTGCGCAATCTCGCCCCCAAAGGCCGTGACCGCGCCTGCAAGCGCCTGCGTCGCGCGGCGCGGCTGGATCAAGGCGGAAAGGGTGTCATGGACCACCAATCCGGTGGGTGAAGGTGGCATCCATGCGGCCTCACCAGCCGGAACACCCTCCCAGACCGCTTTCCCCTGCCAGAGGTCTTTTGCCGTTTCCGCACGGGCGCGCGCCAGTTCAACAGCACGGTCATCAGGCAAGGGCTGCAAACGGCCCGAACGCAGATAGCCCGGCTCCATACCCGTAGTTACACAGACCTCTGACCAGAATCCTTCAGCCATGATCAGGCTGTCAAATTGAAACGCTTTCTTGTCGTCCCAGTTCTCGGGCACATGCGGCGCCAGAGCGCCAACCAACCCGCCGCTTGATCCAGCACCGACCCCGAAAGGGTCAATCACGCGCACCCGCGCGCCGCGCTTGGCGCAGACGTAGGCGACCGAAAGTCCAAAGACCCCCGCCCCCATCACTGTCACATCAGCCGTTGCCATTTCTCGCGCCCTCGCCCAAAGATAGCGACGGTTTAAGGCAGACAGGCATGACAGACCAGACGGCAGACATCGCTTGGCGCGACGGCGTCCCGATCGCGACCGCGTTCGACGACCCCTATTATTCGCTCGACAACGGTCTGGCCGAAACACGGCACGTTTTTCTGGCAGGCAACAGTCTGCCGGAGCGTTTCGGCGGCGATTTCCAGATTGCGGAACTCGGGTTCGGGACGAGTCTCAACTTTCTGGTCACATGGGCAGCATGGGAGGCGGCAGGCAAACCGGGCAACCTGACCTTCACCTCCTTCGAGGCCTTTCCGATGGCCAAAGACGCCATGAAAGAGGCGCTCGCGCAGTTTCCGGAGGTCTCGGTCCGCGCAAAGGCACTCGTGGAAGGCTGGACGGCTGGCGATGGCCCCACGGCTCTGGACGATGGCTTGACCCTTCATGTCATTCTGGGCGATGCCCGCGTGACTGTTCCCGCATGGGAAGGCGCGGCAGACGCGTGGTTCCTCGACGGTTTTTCGCCCGCCAAGAATCCCGAACTCTGGGAGCCGGCCCTCATCAAATCCGTGGCTGATCACACGCAACCAACCGGAACAGCAGCTACCTATAGCGCCGCAGGCCACGTGCGCCGCGCGCTGGAGGAGGCCGGCTTTGCCGTCGCCCGCACCCCCGGCTATGGCCGCAAGCGCCACATGACCGTGGCAAGGATGAACCATGCAGAATAATCCCCGCCTCGGCATCCTCCTGATGACCGCGACAACCTTTGTCTTTGCGGTGCAGGACGGTATCTCGCGGCATCTGGCCGAGAACTACAACGTTCTGATGATCGTGATGATCCGTTACTGGTTCTTTGCCGCCTTCGTCATCACGATTGCAAAACGTCAGGCGGGCTCAATCCGCTCCGCCGCCAAGACCAGCCAGCCCATCCTGCAGATCACGCGCGGAACGCTGCTGGCGCTGGAAATCTGCGTGATGGTGAGTGCCTTCGTCCTTCTGGGCCTTGTCGAGAGCCACGCGATCTTTGCCTGCTATCCGCTGCTGATTGCCGCTCTCTCTGGCCCCGTTCTGGACGAGCAGGTCGGCTGGCGCCGCTGGGTAGCGATTGGCATCGGCTTTGTCGGGGTTCTGGTCATCCTGCAACCGGGCTATGCCGTCTTTGCTCCGGCGGCGATTGTGCCGCTGGCCTCAGCACTGATGTTCGCGCTCTACGGGTTGTTAACGCGCTATGCCGCGCGCAAGGACACGACCGCCACCAGCTTCTTCTGGACCGGGGTCTCGGGAGCGGTGGTGATGACCGTGATCGGCGTCTGGTATTGGGAACCGATGACCGCGGGTGACTGGGTCTGGATGGGCGCGCTTTGTATCACTGGTGCCACGGGCCACTGGCTTTTGATCAAGACCTACGAAGTGGCCGAGGCCAGCGAAGTCCAGCCCTTTGCCTATCTGCAACTGGTGTTTGCCGCCGCAATCGGGATCTTCCTGCTGGGCGAGACATTGCGCCCGAACGTGGCACTGGGAGCGGCGATCGTTGTGGGCGCGGGGCTTTTCACCCTCTGGCGCGCCCGCAAGGCCGCAAGCTAGGCCAGCGCCCCCGCGCCGGATCAGCCCCGTCCCAGGCCCTCGGGCCGCGCGACGGGGCGGGTCACAGGTCTCTGTCCTAACAACAACCGCGTGAACGACACCGGCCCTGTCTGTCCGGTCAGCCGCGCCTGATAGACAGGCAGGCTTTCGGTGACACGCTGCACATAGTTGCGGGTCTCGCGGAAGGGGATGTGTTCGATCCAGTCGACCACATCCATTTCACGCAGACGTGGATCGCCTCGCTCTGCGATCCACGCTCTGGGGCGGCTGGGGCCCGCGTTATATCCAGCCGCAATCATCACCGGCGTCGGCCCGAATTCTTCGGTGAGGTAGCGCAGATACTCTGCACCAAGCCGCGCGTTATATTCCCATTCCGCCGTCAGCCGCGCCCGCGAATAGGGCAGATCAAGCCAGCCTGCCACTTCCTCCGCGGTTGCAGGCATCACCTGCATCAGGCCCAAAGCCCCGACCGGACTGCCGATGGTGGTGTTGAATTCACTTTCCCGCCGCGCGATCGACAGCGCCAGGGCAGGATCAACCGGCAAATCCATCTGAGCGAGGTCATGGATCGGGTAGTAGATTGTGGGGATGACGATGCCGCGTGTCACAGCCGTTTTGGCCAGCAGGAGCGTGTAATATTCCTCGTCGATCTCGGAGAGATAGGCCGCAAGTGCCGCAATACTCCCCGCATCCAGATTGCGTCCAAGCTCGGCGAAGAATGTCACCGCAGCCCCCCGCTCGCCACCCGCCAGAAGCATCAGCGCCGCTTTCACGATATCATCGTCAAAGACAGGATGGCCCTGCCAGGCAATGGCCTCCCCCGCGAGGGCCGGTTGCAGCGGGCGCCCGATCTTTTCCGAGGCGAGAAGGCCGTAGAAACTTGTCTGATGCTCGGCGCCCGCACCATAGGCGCGTGCGGCCCCGTCGATATCGCCCTTCACCTCATAGGTGCGGCCCAGCCAATAGTGCATCCGCCCCAGCGAGATCGGCCCTTCTGAGGCGCGCAACCCGTTCTCGAAATGCCCGCGCGCGTTGACCGGATCACCAAGGTAAGTGAGGGCGATATAGCCTGCCAGCCACTCCAGATCGGCGTAGGATTCCCCCTCGGATAGGAAATGGCGTGATGCAAGGCGGTAGGCTGATTCCGCCCGCCCTTCGCGCATTTCCCACCGCGCCAGTTCGCGCCGCCAGCCTGACCAGCGGAAAGGCTCGCCCATCGCAGCAGCGCTGGTAGAGCGATCCGCAAGCATAGCCACCGCGTCGGTCCACTCACCGCGACCTGCCAGCCAGTTGTAGCGGTCGTAGGCAAGGCCCGCGTCCAGCCGCAGGCCGCTGGGCACGGCATCGACACGTGCCGCAAGATCGCTTGCGCGGGTGAGATATCCGACCCGCGCGGCGACAAGTTCGCGTTGACCCTCCGGCAACAACGGCAACATCCATTCCGCCTCTTCCCTGCGCGACCGCCAGAGAAGCTCATCGGTACGGGCCGCATGATAAGGCACCAGCACATCGCCAAAGGTTTCAACCATCGCAGCATGCCCGTCCTCGTCCAGACGGCGGTTAATCCAGACCTCGCGCAAGACCGCTTTCGCACGGTCGATCTGGCCTGAGGCCATCAGCGCTTCGGCAAGGCGCACGGCACCTTCGCCGGTGCGCGGGGTCTCGTCGCCGAACCATGCGATGACCTCGGCCGGCGCATGGCCCTTTTCGATGATGCGTTCGCCCGCTTCGCGGACCTGCGACAGCCCCGGCCAGTCAGCACGGCGCGCAACAAAGCGCTGGTACTCGGCAAACTCCCCCCCGCCCGCGCGCAAACGCAGCCATGCGACGACATCGGATGTCAGCGGATCGACGGCACCGGCGATGCTCTGGGCGACCTCCCAGCTTTCTCCGCCTGCGGAGATCGCCACCACACTTTCATCAGACACCGTTTGTGCCGCGCTGGTGCTGGCCATGGCTGCCAGAAGAGCCACAGAGGAAAGAATACGCATCGGTCTGCTCTTGATCTTGTTTGGGCATAGGGTAGCGGCAACCTTGCCTTGCGCAACTCACTTTCACGGGAATGAGCGGAGAACCGACGCCCTGCCACCCGAAACAGGGGCTTGTGGGAAACGCGTTTGCGCACTAGGTTCCGCGCGATTTTGACAAGGCCCTGCGGGGCCGCCACCACAAGAAGGATGCGTGCCATGTTCAAGGGATCCCTCCCCGCTCTCGTCACGCCGTTTACGGACGGCCAAGTCGATGTTGCCGCGCTGAAGAAACTTGTGAACTGGCATATTGAACAGGGCAGCCACGGCCTCGTCCCCGTGGGGACGACAGGCGAAAGCCCGACCCTGACCCATGAGGAACACGATCTGGTCGTCGAGACCGTCGTGAACGAGGCTGCAGGCCGTATCCCTGTGATTGCCGGTGCAGGCTCCAACAACACCGCCGAGACCGTGCGTCTCGTGCAGGCCGCCAAAGCTGCCGGTGCGGATGCGGCACTGGTGGTCACGCCCTATTACAACAAGCCGACCCAGCGCGGGTTAATTGCGCATTTCAC
The DNA here is from genome assembly GCA_964221795.1 of Luminiphilus sp. Classification (GTDB taxonomy): domain Bacteria; phylum Pseudomonadota; class Alphaproteobacteria; order Rhodobacterales; family Rhodobacteraceae; genus Yoonia. Next base: position 11,597 of record CAXQAV010000270.1, read on the forward strand.
CGCCGCCGCTGACTGCGGCTTGCCGATCATCATCTACAACATCCCGCCCCGCTCGGTCATCGACATGACGTCCGAGACCATGGGCGAGCTGTCCAAGCACGAGATGATCATCGGCGTAAAGGACGCCACCGGCGATCTGTCCCGCGTACCCAAGACCCGCATCACCTGCGGCACCGACTTCGTGCAGCTGTCGGGCGAGGATGCGACCGCACTCGGCTACAACGCCCATGGCGGCGTAGGCTGTATCTCGGTCTCGGCCAATATCGCGCCTAAGCTGCTGGCCGAGTTCCAGGAAACCACGCTCAAAGGCGATTTCGCGACGGCCCTGACTCAGCTTGACCGGCTGATGCCCCTGCATGAGGCTGTCTTTACCGAACCCGGCGTGGCCGGTGCCAAATACGGGATGTCCCTCCTGGGTCTCTGCAGTGACGAGGTCCGCTCGCCCCTGACCACCCTGACCGACGCCACCAAGGAAAAGATCCGCAGGGCGATGGTCCACGCAGGACTGCTGAACTAAACGAAAAAGGCGGGCACCAAGGCCCGCCTTTCTTTTTTAGACTATCGCGCCGATCCTGACCGACTTGAACCAAGCGTTGTTGAGCCGCCACAGCCCGAAGGCCAGAGGGATTGCGGCCAATCCTCCGATCACATCGGCCAGCGGTTCGTCATAGAAGGTCTCGAACATCTGGGTATAGGCATGGATGCCCGCAAAGGTCATTCCTGTGTTGAACAGACCGCGATGGTTCTTCAGAGTCGCAAAGATGATAAGGCCTGCCAGAACCGCTGCCCAGACGAGGGAATAGACGTGCTCGCTAATGACGAAGGCCTGCGCTTCAAAAGCCTCGACCGCATCCCAATAGGCTGTCCAGTCACCGGTATACTCCCACCGCTGCCCTTGCGGTCCCCAGAGATGGCTGCCCACGACATCGCCCCAGAGGCTCCCCACCAGCGCGCAGAGGTTGGCCACGATGAAGCCCATGATCAACAGCACGCCCGCCTGACGTTTGACCATGTCATTGCCACGGTGGATCGCCCAGTAGCACAGCCCCATCAGGACAGAGAGTTGCAGGATGCTGAGGGTGTATTCGGGGGAATAGAAGATGTAGGCCGCATGGAAATATCCGGTCCCCGTGTCCAGCATCTGCGCGAAGGGTGCGATGGCAAGAGCGGTGATAAAGCGGATATCCAGCAAAGCACCCAAAGTCACAAGCACATCCGTCGCATAGAGATGGACAAAGGGCATCGGCCAACCCGCCAGATCGAGCTGATCAGCCGTCAGATATAGCCCGACCAGATGCATCCCCATGCCCATCAGCAGCGCCGAACCATAGGCAAAGCGCAGCCGCGCGTAGCCCTTGATGAAGCGCCATGCGAACATCGCCGAAATGCCTGCGCCGAGCAGCAACAGCCAGAGGCCGGAGTCATCGCGCAGCCTGTCGACGATCTCGATCCCGCTGCCCGCAACAAGCATGCCTGCCCCGATCACCGCGCTGGCGTTGCCGAACATCCGGTAAAGCTCATCGGCATAGCGCAGGATCAATAGCCCGCCGCCAAGGAACAACCCGCCGCAGACCGCCACACTCAGCGGCGCGCCAAGGAAGAACACCAGACCGAAGGTCGCGGCGATGATGCCTCATATGAGCAGGCTGTTGACACAAAGCGCCACCATCGCGGCCCGTGCGCGGGATTGGATTTCATGCGCCTGATGGGTGTCTATCACGCCATCGGCGACCGGTTTTCCGGTATCAGCTACATAATACATCGACGACTCCTGTCTTTCTCAAGGCTGGTTTAATCCATTCATGAACACGGTTCACGAACAAAGGTCACACCCGGAGCCAGTCCGTTGCGTAAGTGATTTCCCCACAGCCACCAAAAGCCGCCGCACGGGTCAACTCGGTCTGCAAGGCTGCAAGACGGCCGCTCCCCATCCGCACGCCCTCCTCCGGCCAGAAGGCCCGCACCACCAGCACGCCATTCTCGCGTTTCATGTCGATCCGACCGATCAATCCGTCGCCCTCCATCACTGGGAATACATAGTAGCCATATTGGCGTTTCGGTTCGGGCATGAAGATCTCGATGCGATAATGAAACCCGAAAAGACGCTCGGCGCGTTTGCGGTCCCGCAAGGCAGGATCGAAAGGTGACAGTATACGCACACGCGGCAAAGGATCGGGTACGGGGCGGTCCATCAGATCGGGCCATGCGAATGAGCGGCGCAGCTTGCCGTCGACACAGGCAACATCCACTTCGATGATGCGCCCCTCAGCCAGCGCATCCCTGCACCAATCTTTGGCCTCGGCGGGGGTCACATGATCCCAGAACGCCGCCAATTCACCGCTGGTGGCAAATCCCAACCGGTCTAGCGCACCCGCACAGCACCACTCGATCGTATCCTGCTCATGATGGTGGCGGTTGAGGTGCTTCGCAGGGATCACTCTCTCGGTCAGATCATAGACCTTGGTGAACCCGTCCCGCCGCAGCACCGAGACCTGACCTGACCGCCAGAGATACTCCAAGGCGGTCTTGGACGGATGCCAGTCCCACCAGCCGCCCGAGCCACGGCTTTCATCGGTGCCCACGTCGCCTGACGTGCAGCAGCCGTTGTCCGAGATGTGGCGCAATACATCGTCGATCTTGGCGACGACGTCACCGCGCCGCCACTCCTTCCAGCGCGCCTCCATCCGGACGGCGTCACGTCTGAACCGTAGCTTCCAATGGGCGAAACTCTCGATCGGGATAGTGGCCGCATCATGGGTCCAGTGTTCGAACAGGCGGCGGTCACGGTGCAGCAGATGTTGCAAGGCCTTGGGCCGGTATTGCTGGCGGCGCGACCAGAGGATCAGGTCATGGGCGCGGGCGAATGTGTTGACGCTGTCGAGTTGCACAAAGCCCAGATTATCGATGACAGCCGCCAGATCATCGCCCTTGCCAGCGCCGGATGGGCGCTCGATCAGCCCGTGTTTGCCCAGAAAGCTCCGGCGCGCGGCGCGGTTCTCCAGCACCGGCGCCGTCACGAATCGTTCTCCATCACGGCCAGCTGTTGCAGGCGGAGCTGGCGCAGGACTTCGATCATCGCCGCCGTGACCAGCCCCATGTTCAAAAGCCCGTTCAGCGCCGCCATCCCGCCTAGCAACCGCCATTCGATGGGCAAGAGGATGTCGCCAAATCCAAGCGTCGTGAACGAGACAAGGGCGAAATAAACCGCCTCTTCCAGCGAGGTGAAGATCCCGAGGCCGGAAAACGTCAGCGCCCAGAGCCAGACCGCCACAGTCATCTGCAACAGCACCCAGAGCGCCGTTGTACAAAGGACAATCATCAGCTTGGGTCGGTGTGGCGGCCGCGTCAGCCACGGACGCAGGCGCAACAGCCGCCACTCCACTACCCAGAAACTGATGCCCGCGGTCATCACGGACAGGACAAGCAGAACGCTCCCGATTGCGATATGGATGATCATGGATTTCCCCGGCTTTCGCTAAGACCAGCGCGGCCCTTGTGCCACCGCCCGCCTTGGCCTATCTGATGCCAACTATGGCCAAGAAACCGGAAAACAAAAACTACAAAGTCGTCGCCGAGAACCGGCGCGCGCGGTTCGACTTCGCCATCGAAGAGGATCTCGAGGTCGGGATCGTGCTCTATGGCTCCGAGGTCAAATCACTGCGACAGGGCAAGTCGAACATCGCCGACAGCTATGCCTCGGTCGATGACGGCGAGCTCTGGCTGACAAACGCCTATATCGCCCCCTACGACCGCGCCATGTTCGGCCATGAAGAGCGGCGCAAGCGCAAGCTTCTGGCCAGCAGGCGCGAGGTCGCGAAGCTCTGGAATGCCACCAAACGCGAGGGCATGACCCTTGTGCCGCTGGTGATGTATTTCAACGACCGCGGCTTGGTGAAGCTGAAGATCGCCGTGGCCAGGGGCAAGCGGACCCACGACAAGCGCGAGACCGAAGCCAAGCGTGACTGGGGACGCCAAAAGCAGAGGTTGCTCAAATAGCATTAGACCTTCCGTTTATCGAAACGGCTGGCGCCTGGGGCGGCGATCTTTGCGGGCCAATAATAACCGGGGTTTGCCCCTCAGATGGCTTGTTTTGCGCGGGTTTGCGCGTTAGGGCTTGGCCCGACGTGAAACGAGGTGCGCCATGACACCAGCCTTTACCGACGATCCTAAAACGCTGGTCAGTACCACGTGGCTGGCGGCCCATCTCAAGGACCCCGACCTGCGGATCTTTGATGCCTCTTGGTATCTGCCGGATATGAACCGCGACGCGAAGGCCGAATATGCTGCGGGCCACATCCCCGGCGCGCGCTTCTTTGACATCGGCGAGATCAGCGACCGCCGCTCGGAAATGCCGCATATGGCGCCTCCGGTCGAGAAATTCATGTCACGCATGCGGGCGATGGGCGTAGGCGATGGTCATCAGGTCGTCGTCTACGACGGTGCGGGGCTGTTTTCGGCAGCGCGTGTCTGGTGGCTCTTCCGCCTCATGGGACAAAAGAACATCGCTGTTCTGGACGGCGGTCTGCCCAAGTGGAAGGCCGAAGGGCATCCCGTCACAACCGAACCGCCCGTGATCCGTGACCGCCATATGACGGTGAAATACGAAGGCCACCGCAGCCGCGATGTGACCGAAGTCGCGCGCGCCTCGAAGCTCGGCGATCACGCGATCATCGATGCCCGCGCCCCTGCCCGCTTCCGTGGAGAAGTCCCCGAACCCCGCGCAGGGTTGCGGGCCGGTCATATCCCCAATTCGCGGAATGTCTTTTTCAAGGACCTGCTGAACGACGACGGCACAATGAAACCGCCGACGGCCCTGCGGACAATCTTCATAGATGCAGGCGTCGACCTGCAAAAACCCGCGATCACCACCTGCGGGTCTGGCGTGACCGCGGCTGTCCTCTCTCTCGCACTCGAGCGGATCGGCAAGACCGACCACTCGCTTTATGATGGCTCATGGTCCGAATGGGGCATGTACGCCGACCTTCCCATCGCTACCGGAGCTGAATGATGCTGGAAAACCTCGTCGCGCAACCTGCTGACAAAATCCTTGCGCTGATGGCCACCTACAAGGCCGATCCGCGTTCTGACAAAGTCGACCTCGGTGTCGGCGTCTACAAGGACGCAACCGGCAACACGCCTGTCATGCGCGCCGTCAAAGAGGCAGAGCGCCGCATCCTGAACGATCAGACCAGCAAGGCCTATACCGGTCTGGCGGGCGATCCTGCCTTCAGCACCGTGATGAAAGACCTCGTCCTCGGAGACAGTGTCGCCTCGGAGCGCGTGGCGGCAGTAGCCACCCCCGGCGGGACAGGGGCGATCCGTCAGGCGCTCGAGCTGATCAAGATGGCAGCGCCCCGCGCCACAGTCTGGCTGTCAAACCCCACATGGCCGAACCACCCGTCGATCATCAAATACCTCGGCATGAAGATGGCCGAGTACCTCTATTTCGACAGCGAGACACGCGGCGTCGATTTCAAAGGCCTGATGGCTGATCTGGAGAAAGTTGCCGAAGGTGACGTCGTCCTGCTGCACGGCTGCTGCCACAACCCGACCGGTGCCAACCTGACCTATGATCAGATGGCGCAGGTGATCTCTCTGATGCAAAAGAAGCGCGCTGTGCCGCTGGTGGACATCGCCTATCAGGGCTTTGGTGACGGGCTTGCCGAAGACGCGATTGCCACACGCCAAATCGCATCCAGCTTTGAAAACTGCCTGATCACGGCGAGCTGCTCCAAGAACTTTGGCATCTACCGCGAGCGCACCGGCATACTCATGGCTGTTGCCAAAGATGCCGACCAGCAGACGCTCGCGCAGCAGAACCTCGCGTTTCTGAACCGGCAGAACTACTCCTTCCCTCCGGATCACGGTGCGCGCGTTGTGACGACCATCCTGCAGGACCCGGAGCTGCGCGCCGATTGGGAAGCCGAACTCGAAGAGACCCGCAACGGCATGCTCGCCCTGCGCCAGCAACTCGCCGACGAATTGCGCCGCCTCACCAACAGCGACCGCTTCGATTTTCTTGCGCATCATCGTGGAATGTTCAGCCGACTGGGCACGACGCCCGAGATGGTCGAGAAACTGCGCGCCGATCATGGCATCTACATGGTGGGCGACAGCCGGATGAACATTGCCGGCCTGAACGCGAACACCGTGCCGATCCTCGCCAAAGCGATCGTGGACGCTGGCATCTAGACCTGCTCGCAAACTGCTTTTGCAGCGCAGCATCCCGTGATGCTGCGACTGCGAAATCATGCTTGCGGCCCAATGCGCAATATTCTATCCACGCAAAGACCCTAGACGAAATATTCATACTCGAAGGAATCGCCAATGTCTTTCCGCCTGCAACCAACGCCCCCTGCCCGCCCGAACCGCTGCCAGCTGTTTGGCCCCGGCTCGAACACCAAACTGTTCGAGAAAATGGCGGCGAGTGCGGCGGATGTGATCAACCTCGATCTCGAAGACAGCGTGTCACCCTCGGACAAGGACGTGGCCCGCGCTAATGTCATTCAGGCAATCAACGAGGTCGAATGGAACAGCAAATACCTCAGCGTCCGCATCAACGGCCTTGATACATCTTATTGGTACAGGGATGTGGTCGATGTGATGGAACAGGCGGGTGACCGGCTGGACCAGATCATGATCCCCAAAGTGGGCTGCGCGGCGGATGTCTATGCTGTTGACGCGCTCGTCACTGCCATCGAGCGCGCCAAGGGCCGCAGTAAGCCGATCACCTTCGAAGTGATTATCGAATCTGCCGCTGGCATTGCCCATGTCGAGGAAATCGCCGCCAGCAGCCCCCGCCTTGCCGCGATGAGCCTCGGTGCGGCCGACTTTGCCGCCTCAATGGGGATGCAGACCACAGGCATCGGCGGGACGCAGGAAAACTACTACATGCTGCATGGCGACACGCGGCATTACTCCGATCCGTGGCATTGGGCGCAGACGGCAATTGTGGCTGCCTGCCGCACACATGGCGTGCTGCCCGTGGATGGCCCCTTTGGTGATTTCAGCGATGACGAAGGTTACCGCGCACAGGCGCGCCGCTCTGCCACGCTGGGCATGGTCGGCAAATGGGCGATCCACCCAAAGCAGATTGCACTCGCAAACGAGGTCTTCACCCCGTCCGACGAAGCCGTCGCCGAGGCGCGTGAAATCCTTGCCGCGATGGAAGAGGCCAAGGCGCGCGGCGAGGGGGCAACGGTCTATAAGGGGCGTCTGGTCGATATCGCCTCGATCAAGCAGGCCGAGGTGATCGTGCGGCAATCCGAGATGATTGCCACCAGCTAGGTCCTATTGCCCGGCGAGCCGAAGCCGCCCTGCCTTGTAGGCGTTCCGGCAGTCTGAGGCATCATGCATGATGTCATCAAAGAGCAGAGGGGTCAGCGTCATGCCTGGCCCCGCAAAGCGCATATCGTCACAGTCGCCGTCATTGGCCCAATTGCCGGTGTCATCGCCAAAGTCGATACGGCCATCTGGATCCACGCCACGCAGGGTCAGGCGACCGCGTTCGAACGCGGTCCGACAATCGGAAGCGTCGCGCATGATGTCTTCGGACAAAAGCGGCGTGAGCGTCATGCCCGGTCCTTCGAAGCGTGGGTCGTCACATTCGCCGTCCTGCGCCCAGTCGCCACTGTCGTCCCCGAAGCTGATGGATTGTGCAAAAGCCGGTCCGGCAAGAAGACCTGTCAGGGTCACGAGAAGCAAGAAGACGCGCACTAAAACCTCCGCAGGTTATATACTTTAGTATATATTATCTATCTCTTTCGTATATTTCAGTCTTAGGCGATTATTGACAAGCGGCATTTTTGTGGCACGCCCTGCCGTTGCCTTCAGTTCGGCCATACGCCATATATCCAAGACGCAATGACAAAGGTGCATCCGCGAATGACTCAGTACCTCGACTTTGAAAAGCCACTCGCCGAAATCGAAGGCAAAGCCGAAGAACTGCGCGCTATGGCGCGGGACAATCCCGAAATGGATGTCGAGAAAGAGGCGAGCGCGCTGGACAAGAAAGCCGCTGATCTTCTCAAGTCACTCTACACCAATCTGACGCCATGGCGGAAATGTCAGGTGGCGCGCCACCCGCAGCGCCCCCATTGCAAGGACTATATCGAAGCGCTCTTCACCGAATATACGCCGCTCGCTGGTGACCGGAACTTTGCCGATGACCATGCTGTCATGGGCGGAATGGCACGCTTTGACGGTCACCCCGTGATGGTGATCGGCCATGAAAAGGGCGACGACACCAAATCCCGCATCGAGCGCAATTTCGGCATGGCCCGCCCCGAGGGATACCGCAAGGCGATCCGCCTGATGGAACTGGCCAACCGCTTCGGCATTCCCGTGATCACGCTGGTCGACACCCCCGGCGCCTACCCTGGCAAAGGCGCCGAAGAACGCGGCCAGTCCGAGGCTATCGCCCGCTCGACCGAGAAATGCCTGGAACTGGGCGTGCCCCTGATCAGCGTCGTGATCGGCGAAGGCGGCTCAGGTGGTGCGGTCGCTTTCGCAACCGCCAACCGTGTCGTGATGCTGGAACATTCGATCTATTCGGTGATCAGCCCCGAAGGCTGCGCCTCGATCCTGTGGAAAGACGCCGAGAAAATGCGCGAGTCGGCCGAAGCGCTGCGTCTGACCTCGAAAGACCTGCACGAATTGGGTGTCTGCGACCGGATCATCAATGAGCCTTCAGGCGGCGCACACCGCCACCGCGACGAGGCGATCAAATCCGTCGGCGAGGCGCTGAAGTCCTTGCTGAACGAATTGCGTGATCTTTCACCCGAGAAACTGCGCGCGGACCGTCGCAAAAAGTATCTCGATCTGGGGTCAAAGGGGCTGGCAGCCTGACGGTACAGGCCCGCGGCTAACACATGGTCTTTTCGGCGCGCCCTGCCCAGTCAGCATCATAGGCGGCACAGTCAAAACCCTCTTTCTGCTCTGCCAGCAGATCGCCAACCGAGGGCAGACCACCGGACTCATCTAGCCCTTTCCAGACGCCGGCCCGCATCAGGGCCCGCGCGCACTGGCTATAAATTTCGACCACAGTGATCACCATCACACTGCGCGGCAGCTTGCCGTGGTCGCGGAACCG
>CAXQAV010000271.1:0-5067 GCA_964221795.1 Luminiphilus sp.
CGGCCTTTCTGCCGGTGTATTCACCCGCGATCTGTCCCGCGCGCACCGCATGGTCGCAGGGTTCGAGGCAGGCACCTGCTATATCAACACCTACAACGACGCGCCGGTCGAGGCACCTTTTGGCGGGATGAAAAACTCGGGCGTGGGCCGCGAGAACTCCAAGGCGGCGATCGAGCACTACAGCCAGATCAAGGGCGTCTTCGTCCGCACCGATGACCTTGAGGCGCCGTTCTGATGCAAGCAGATTACGTCATTGTCGGCGCCGGTTCTGCCGGTTGCGCCATCGCCTATCGTCTGGCCGAGGCGGGCAAACAGGTGCTGGTCATCGAATACGGCGGCACTGATGTGGGGCCACTGATCCAGATGCCAGCGGCGCTCTCCTATCCGATGAACATGAAACAGTACGACTGGGGCATGAAGTCGGAACCCGAGCCTCATTTGGGTGGCCGCCAGCTGGTCACGCCGCGCGGTAAGGTCATCGGCGGATCGTCCTCGATCAACGGGATGATCTATGTGCGCGGCCATGCCTGCGACTATGACCACTGGGCCGAAAGCGGCGCACATGGCTGGGCTTACGCTGATGTGCTGCCCTATTTCAAACGGATGGAGTATTGGCACGACAGCGGCCATGGCGGAGACCCTGCGTGGCGCGGCAAGGATGGCCCGCTGCATGTCACACGTGGCCCCCGCAAGAACCCGCTGACCCGCGCCTTTGTCGAGGCAGGGCGTCAGGCGGGCTATCAGGTCACCGATGATTACAACGGCGAACAGCAAGAGGGCTTCGGCCCCTTCGATGCCACGATCTACAAGGGCTACCGCTGGTCCGCTGCCACCGCCTATCTGCGGCCTGCACTCAAACGGCCCAATTGCACGATCACCCGTGCGTTTGCCCGTCGCATCATCATCGAGGACGGGCGCGCCACAGGTGTCGAGGTCAGCCGTGGCAGCAAGATCGAGGTGATCAAGGCCAACAAAGAGGTGATCATCGCGGCTTCGTCGCTCAATTCGCCCAAGCTGCTGATGCTGTCGGGCATTGGCCCTGCGAAACACCTTGCCGAGCACGGGATCGAGGTTGTCGCCGACCGCCCCGGCGTCGGGCAGAACCTGCAGGACCATCTGGAGCTTTATATCCAGCAGGCCGCGACCAAGCCGGTGACGCTCTTCCAATACTGGAACCTGCGCGGCAAGGCGCGGATCGGTGTGGAATGGCTGCTCTGGAAGACTGGTCTCGGCAGTTCCAACCAGTTCGAAAGCGCCGGTTTCATCCGCTCCAAGGCGGGTGTCGAATACCCCGACATCCAGTTCCACTTCCTGCCCATCGCCGTCAGCTATGACGGCAAGGTCGCGCCCGAGGGCCACGGCTTTCAGGCGCATGTCGGCCCGATGCGGTCCAAGTCGCGCGGGCAGGTCACGCTGCGGTCTGCCGATCCCGCCGATCTCCCGAAGATCGAATTCAACTATATGTCGCACCCAGAGGATTGGGAGGACTTCCGCACCTGCATCCGCCTGACCCGCGAAATCTTTGCGCAACCGGCCTTCGACGAATACCGCGGGCACGAAATCCAGCCGGGCGACGCGGCGCAGAGCGACGACGAGCTTGACGCCTTCATCCGCGAACACGCCGAAAGCGCCTATCATCCCTGCGGCACCTGCAAGATGGGCGACCGGAACGATCCGATGGCCGTGGTCGACCCTGAAACCCGCGTGATCGGGGTCGAGGGGCTGCGGGTCGCGGACAGTTCGATCTTCCCGCAGGTAACGAACGGGAACACCAATGGGCCGTCGCTCATGGTCGGCGAAAAGGCAGCGGACCACATCCTGCAAAAGAACCCGCTGCCACCTGCGAATGACAAACCGTGGATCCACCCGGAGTGGGAAACCAAGCAACGCTAGCCGGTTAAGACTTTCTTAACCTTCGTTAACAAACACCCTTGCGGAGCCGCCGTGACCCTTTCTATTCAGGGGGTATGCGGCTCCTCACCCTTTTCCTCGGCCTGACCCTCTGGGCGGGTATTTCCCTTGCATCGCCCAACGGCACGGTGCGCGTGATCGACGCTGACACCATCGACGTGGGCGGCACGCGCGTGCGGCTTTTCGGGATTGATGCGCCTGAACTGGGGCAGCCCTGTTCGGCCAACGGGCGGACGTGGGATTGCGGGGCATGGACGCGCGACGCGGTCGCGAATGCCTTTGAAGGGGCCTATGCGCGCTGCACCACCCGCGACACCGACCGCTACGGGCGCGCCGTGGCGCAATGCACGGTGGAGGGGCGCGATATGGGGCAGGCGATTGTGGCCTCCGGCCTCGCATGGGCCTATCGGCGCTATAGTGACGTCTATGATCTGGATGAAAAGGGGGCGGCGATTGCCGAACGCGGGCTCTGGGCTGTCGAGATCGCTTTGCCTGCCGATTATCGCGCAGCACAGATCACGCCCGATACGGCGCCAGTGAATGGCTGTGTGATCAAGGGCAATATCTCGAACAACGGGCGCATCTACCATATGCCGGGGCAAGAGAACTACGCCCGCACCCGCATCAACGAAAGTCAGGGCGAGCGCTGGTTCTGTTCTGCCGCCGAAGCCGAGGCCGCAGGCTGGCGCGCCGCGCGGCGGTAGTCATCCTGCGGGGTGGAGATTTCTTGATCAGCATCAAAGTGTGGGCGCGCAGGGCGCGCTAGAGTCGGGGCATCCAATGACAGCGAAGAGGACCACCGCAGATGTCGCACACCCCGCACGAACTGATCGAAGAATTCCCCGATATGGTCGAAACGATGCAGACCCTCAAACAGAGCGACGCGCATTTTGCGCGGCTCTATGACGACTACCACACGATCAATCGCGCGATCCATCGGGCCGAAACCGATGTCGAACCGACGGATGATCTGCATATGTCGCAGATGCGCAAAGAGCGAATGATGCTGAAAGACCAGATCAGCGCGGCCCTGAACGCGGCCTAGGCCGCCTCGTTGCCCTCGACCACATTCTGGAAACGCTCAAAGAATTCGTCCGCCATCTTGCGGGCGAATCCGCCGATGATGCGGCTGCCAAGCTGCGCGAGCTTGCCGCCCACTTTCGCCTGCACATCATAGGCCAGTTCCGTGCCACCCTCGGCGGGGGTGAGCACCACATCCGCGCCGCCCTTTGCGAAACCGGCGACACCGCCCTTGCCCTCGCCTGTGATGGTATAGCTCTTGCCCGGCACGATGTTTTCCAGCTGCACCTCGCCCTTGAAGGTCGCCTTCACGGGGCCGACCTTTTGGGTGACCACGGCCGCAAAGCCTTCTTCGGGTGATCCGGTCAGTTCCTCACAGCCGGGAATGCAGGCTTTGAGCGTTTCGGGGTTGTTCAGATGCGCCCAGACCGTATCCACGTCCGCTGCAATCGTGCGTGTGCCGTTCAGTTCCATCGTGTTTCTCCCCCATGATACGTCCGCCAACTTGGACCGATTTCGGGACCCTTAGTCAAGTTGATAGGGCAGCAACCCGCGCCGGTTGGGGTCCACGCGCAACTGGCGCTCCAATGGCGGGACCGAGCGCTGGTGGCAGTTCTTGCGCTCGCAGATGCGGCAGGAAATCCCGATGGGCGCATAGGCTTCTGCGGCATGGATATCCATGTGATCGGCATAGACAAGCGCATGGGCGTGTTTGACCTCGCAACCCAGCCCGATGGCATAACGACGGGTTGGCGTGTGATAGGCGCCGCCGGTCTTGCTCACATCGCGGGCCAAGCAGAAATAGCGCGCCCCGTCTGGTGTCTCGGCCAGCTGCCGCAAAAAGCGGCCCGGCAGTTCAAACGCCTGATGTACATTCCAGAGCGGGCAGGCCCCGCCATAGCGGGCGAACTGCAGCGTCGTGGCTGAATGGCGCTTGGTGATCGTGCCCGCCTGATCAACGCGCACGAAAAAGAACGGGATACCCTTGTCGCCCGGGCGCTGCATCGTTGAGAGGCGATGGGCGACCTGTTCCAGCGAGGCCCCGAACCGGCGCGCCAGCACCTCAAGGTCATGGCGACATTCCTGTGCTGCGGCCAGAAATGTCCCGTAGGGCATCAGCGCGGCACCCGCAAAATAGTTGGCCAGCCCGACCTTTGCGATGGCGCGGGCCTCGTTCGACTGGAAACGGGCAAGGTCCAGCGTCGCCTCAAGCAGTTGGTCCTGGACGATCAATGCGATCTGCAGCAGCGTCTGAAAGGTCTGCGTGGCTTCGGTAGCGTGCTGGGAAATGGTGAGGGTCTTGGTCTCGGCATCAAAATGACGGATCGCATCGCCTTCGGCCACGATGACCTTGATGCCCTCAGCGGCCAGCGTCTGCATCGCATGCTCCGCCATCGACAAGCCCGGCGGGCACCTGCGGGCACACAGCTCGGCGCTGCGGTCCACCGCGTCGATGTAGTTGTCGCAGTAGTGGAAGAAATCGCGCACCTCTTCCCATGGGCTTGGCTGCAGGCGCGCGTCCTCACGCCCCAACGCTTCGTCCAGCGAGGCAAGCCGTTCGTGGGTCTGCCGGTAGGCCGCGTGCAGGTCCAGAAAGGCACGGGCGAGGGCGGGGGCATTCGCCGCAGCAAGCCGCATATCCGCCAGCGCCGGGGCAGGGCCGGTAAAGACAGGGTCAGCCAGCGCCTCGCGCATGTCGCTGACCAGCCGCGCCTCGTCACCTGATTGAAGCTCTGTGACGTCAAAGCCGAATTCCTGCGCCAGCCCCAGAACCACGGCTGTCGAGACGGGGCGGTTGTTGTTCTCCATCTGGTTGAGATAGGGCAGCGACACACCCAGTTTGTCAGCAAAGGCTTTCTGGGTCAGCGACAGCCGCCCGCGCAGATCACGCAGCTTTGCGCCAGCATAGAGTTTCTGAACCGCCATGACCTACCTTTGCAGTTTTGCAAGGTATCATTAGCCGCTGCAAAGCGCGGGTCAACCCACCCGACGGCTGCGCCATGCGACATAGGCGATCGAGACAAAGGACATCACAACGGTCCCCAGCATCAGTGCCTGCAATGGCAGGGTGCCGGTCTCGACGGTCAGGATGCCTCCGGCAAACTGCGAGAGCGCCGCACCGCCGCCGATCATAAT
>CAXQAV010000272.1:0-3911 GCA_964221795.1 Luminiphilus sp.
GCGCCCGTAGATATGTTCGGCCTGACAGGCGGCAGTCGCGTCATTCAGGAGCGACACCGGCAAGCCTGTCATGCGGTGGAAATCCTCACGCAGGCTAACCGACTTCCATTCCGTGAACTCGGGCTGCTGCTTGGTGTTCTCGATGCGCCAGTTCCAGATCTCGAAAGCGGCAGCGATCCCCAATCCGCAGATCCGATTGACCTTCTCGGGGTCCATCTCGCCCGTGATTCCCAAGATTCCCTCTTCTACGAAACGGAAGACATCTTCGGGGATCGGGCGATGATAGGGGACGTGCCTCTCGTCCCTGAGTTTTCCGGAGAAATCAATCAAGGCGAGCTCGGCCGAGCGGCGGCCGATCTTGAGACCGAAGGCAAAGGCGCCCTCTGGATTGAGCAGGACGGGTGTCGAGGGCTTGCCAACCTTGCCACGGACAGGATCACCTTTAAAAACAAAGCCTTCTTCTTCGAGGCGGCGCAGAATTGTCGAGACTGTCGGGGGTGAAAGTCCGACCTGTTTGGCAAGATCGGAGGCAGGCAGCCCACCACTGCGCTGGATCAGGGACAACAGCAAACGCGCGTTGTGATCGCGCACACCGCGTTGGCTCAAACCACTGCTCAGTGTTCTGATGACCCCGTCGTCCATCGTTGACAATTAGCCTTCCTCCCATCTTCTTCCTAGCACAAAAAGATTAATAAAGAAAGTTAACTAATTAATTGACAGGGTACCTCGAATCGTGCGAGGCAAATTGGGCCTGCTGAGGGAAGGGACCCTCGGCGCAATGAAATTTGGGAGGACTCCATGAAAAACTCATACTCGGAACCGCGATCGCAGTGATCGCATCTGCAAGCACCGCAATGGCCGATGGCCATGGCACATCTGCATGCCTGATCACCAAGACAGATACTAACCCGTTCTTTGTGAAGATGCGCGAAGGTGCGGCTGCCAAGGCTGAAGAGCTTGGCGTTGAGCTGATGACTTTTGCCGGTCAGTTTGACGGCGACCACGAAACTCAGGTTGCTGCGATCGAGACCTGCATTGCTTCGGGTGCCTCGGGTATCCTTCTGACTGCATCTGACACATCCTCGATCACGTCTGCTGTTGAGCAGGCACGTGATGCCGGTCTTCTGGTTATCGCGCTGGACACACCGCTTGACCCTGCCGACGCAGCCGACGCGACTTTTGCAACCGACAACTTCGAAGCTGGCCGCCTGATCGGTGCATGGGCTGCAGGGCAGCTTGGTGACGAGGCCGCGAATGCTAAGATCGGTCTGCTGAACATCAACGTGAGCCAGCCGACGGTTGGCGTTCTGCGCAACCAGGGCTTCCTGCAGGGCTTTGGTATCGACCTTGGCGATCCGAACCGCTGGGGTGACGAAACCGACCCACGTATTGTTGGTCATGATGTCTCGAACGGTGCCGAAGAAGGCGGCCGTACAGGGATGGAAAGCCTGCTGGCCATCGATCCGATGATCAACGTGGTCTACACCATCAACGAGCCAGCTGCTGCCGGTGCCTATGAGGCGCTCAAGGCAATCGGCCGTGAAAACGACGTTCTGATCGTATCGGTCGACGGTGGCTGCCCAGGTGTGACCAACGTTGCTGAAGGCGTCATCGGTGCGACTGCTCAGCAGTATCCGCTGGATATGGCAAGCCTTGGTGTGGAAGCAATTGTAAGCTTTGCCGCTGACGGTTCGCTGCCAGAAAACACACCCGGCCTTGATTTCTTCAACACAGGCGTTTCGCTGATCACCGACTCTGCGGTTGATGGTGTTCCATCGATCTCGTCGGCTGAAGGGCTTGAGCTTTGCTGGGGCTAAGCCTCTGCTAAAATCAAAGTTCCTCCGGCGCCGCTCCACAGCGGCGCCGGTTTCTCCGCAGAAGAAATTGAGTTCAAAATGTCCGATACCTACGAACAAGCGGCCAATAAGGCCGAAGCCGTAGCTGCTTTCGACACCGGCTCACGCACATTGGTTAGCCGCGTCCAGCATACCCTGCATGTGACGCCTTCTCTTGTGCCGCTGATGGTGCTGATGGCGGCAATTGTCATCTTTGCCGTTTTGCTCGGCGAAAGATTCCTGTCCCCATTCGCGCTGACCCTGATCCTGCAACAGGTGCAGATCGTCGGTATCGTCGCGCTCGCCAGGTCCCTGGTCATCCTGACGGCAGGGATCGATCTTTCGGTCGGCGCTGTCATGGTACTGTCCTCTGTGGTGATGGGACAATTCACATTCCGCTACGGCTTCCCGCCGGAGCTCGCGATTTTTTGCGGTATTGCCTGCGGTGCCATCTGCGGGTTCATGTCCGGCTACCTTGTGGCCTATGTCAAACTGCCGCCCTTTATCGTGACTTTGGGCATGTGGCAGATCGTTCTGGCGGCCAACTTCCTTTATTCGCGCAACGAAACGATCCGAAGTCAGGACATCGAGAATGAAGCCGCGATACTCCAGTTCTTCGGCGAGCGGGTCGAGATCGGCGGTGCGATCTTTACCTATGGCGTGATCTTCATGCTTCTTCTTGCTGTGGTGCTGGCCTTTGCCCTGCGCTCCACAGCCTGGGGTCGCCACGTCTATGCCGTGGGTGATGATCCAGAAGCGGCCGAGCTTTCGGGCGTGAACGTCAAGGGGACGCTGATCTCGGTCTATATGCTGGCCGGTATCATCTGTGCCTTTGCAGGATGGGCGCTGATCGGGCGAATCGGCTCAGTGTCGCCGACCTCGGGACAGTTAGCCAATATTGAAAGTATCACTGCGGTCGTGATCGGGGGTATCTCGCTTTTCGGTGGACGCGGATCGATCCTTGGGGCGCTTTTCGGTGCGCTGATCGTCGGGGTCTTTACGTTGGGCCTGCGTCTAGCAGGTGCTGACCCGCAATGGACAAACCTGCTGATCGGTGTGCTGATCATTGCCGCCGTCGGGCTGGACCAATGGATCAGGAGGGCAGCAGCATGACCGAGCCAATTCTTCGCGCAACCAATCTGGTCAAACGCTACGGGCGCGTCACCGCGCTGGACCACTGCGATTTCGAACTGATGCCGGGAGAGATCCTTGCCGTGATCGGCGACAACGGTGCGGGCAAGTCCAGTCTAATCAAGGCGCTGTCAGGCGCGGTTGTGCCTGATGAGGGCGAGGTCTGGCTGGAGGGCCGCAAGGTCGCTTTCCGGTCGCCTAACGAAGCGCGCAAGGCCGGGATCGAGACTGTCTACCAGCAGCTCGCCATGAGCCCCGCGTTGTCGATTGCCGACAATATGTTCATGGGCCGAGAAATCCGCCGGAGCGGCTTTATGGGGAAATACCTGCGGATGCTGGACAAGCCGCAAATGCAGAAGATCGCCAGAGACAAGCTGACCGAACTGGGTCTGATGACGATCCAGAATATCAATCAGGCGGTCGAGACCCTTTCCGGTGGTCAACGTCAGGGTGTTGCTGTGGCGCGTGCCGCGGCCTTCGGTTCAAAGGTGATCATCCTTGACGAACCGACAGCCGCGCTGGGCGTGAAAGAAAGCCGCAAGGTGCTGGAACTTATCCAGGACGTGAAGTCGCGCGGTATTCCGATTATCCTGATCAGTCACAACATGCCGCATGTCTTCGAGGTCGCGGACCGCATCCATGTCCACCGGCTCGGGCGCAGGCTCTGCGTCGTTGATCCCAAGGACTACACGATGTCCGATGCGGTGGCCTTTATGACAGGTGCAAAAGAACCTCCCAAAGAAGCGGCCTGAACGGACGCTCCGCAACGACTGGGCCCTGCCGCTTGACGCTGGCGGGGCCGTGATTTCATTGGTGGGCTCGTATGGGCAGGAGCCGCTGGAAGCGGCCGTATACGTGGACACCAAGGTCCCGATGGCAGAAGAGCTGATGCGTGTCTGGGCAAGGTAGAGGCCACAGCAGATGATCGCTAGACTGCGGTTCTTG
>CAXQAV010000273.1:0-12059 GCA_964221795.1 Luminiphilus sp.
GGATTACCGACGATATATTCTTGTTCCGTGCACCACTGTAGAAACATCGAAACTCCCCACTTGTGGTTCATCAGGGTTGTTCTTCCGATGGTTTTGTCCTGCCCTGCCCTTTCCTGGATCAAGGCATCTGCGAACCTGTAAGCGTGGTGTTCTACGATCTCAGCTATTGGAGGGTCATCCATAAGGCGCTCAAACTCATTAACTGCCAGTCTTATTTTCCGTTTCGTGTCGTTGCGGTCATAGTCCCGATCCACAACCTCAAAGAAATCGGTCTTCACATTTGACACCTTGCGCTCAGTCAATGGCGTGTGTTTCCGCTGGCGGGGGCTTCTCAAGGGCTTTGCTATTGGTTTTCCACTATCGGTGCTGACAAAAAACCCACCAACTGGGAGAGCATCTTGTTCTTTGAACACAGGCTGATCTCTGCCTTGTAGGATCGCTGCGTCGGTTAGTAAGTCCTGAAGCCACTCCTGCACTAGAGGGTGCTGATAACCTCTCACAGCAAGCATCTGAGCCTTCGAAAATGCGCGTGGCGGCTCATTGTTGTCTTGGAAATCTTCAGCAGGGTAGACGGAAGACTCGTGCACTAATCTCACATAACCGTCCAAGGTCATCTTCAACTCTAATAGGACATCAAAAGAAGTATTAGGGTCGAGTTGCACCTTCTTATAGCGCCCGCCTTTGTAGTTAAAAACCTCAGCGAGGGACATTACCCGCTGGCTCGCTATTTCCTCATAAGCCTCTTGCTTGGCGAGGTGCGCTTCCCTCACCCTGTCATCAAGTTCCTGATATATCTGGCGGGCTAATTCATACTTCATGCCTTCAGCCAGTGCCTTGTCAGTCGTCCCGGTTGATTTGCGTCTATTGTTGGTAGTTCCTTTTCCTGCTTTGCCAAACAGGTGACGGATACCACGGGGAATAGAGACCTCGACGACCCACTTTCCTCGAATGAATCGAAGGTGCGGCGCAGGATAGCTCGACCAGTCAGGGGTTTTTCTCATGTCCAAATACCGTGTGTGTCGTGACAAGTGCCGTGACAACGGTAGTGACCAAAGCCCTTTAAAACAAGGGAAGTATGAAAAATAAGGGGAATGAATGGTGGGTGATGAGAGACTCGAACTCCCGACATCTTCGGTGTAAACGAAGCGCTCTACCAACTGAGCTAATCACCCGACAGCGCACCGTTTAGGCGAAGATTCGGGGTGATGCAAGCGTGTGTTTTGTCCAATCGCCAGAAATTCTTACGCGTGTCCGGTGGCATGGCAAGGACCGCGACCGCGCCCTACTCCAGCACCACCTGAACGCCGTCTTTCAGCCAGTAGACACAACCCTGTCCGCCATGTGGTGAGCCGGACCGATAGGCTTTTTCACCGATCACAAGCGCGCGCAGGATGCCGCCGGTGATACCATGGGTCACGATCACGGCAGGCCCTTGCAGGCCGTCCAGAAACGCCTTGGCTCTCTTTTTCACCGCACCGAACCCCTCTCCGTTCGGGGCCATTTCATACTGCGCCATCAACGGGTTAGGCCCCTTGGGCATGGGCAGTTCGTCACGCAGACGGCCCGACCAGTCACCGACCCCGATCTCGCGTAGGCGGTCATCGGTCTGGATACGCCCCGCAATTCCGCCCAAGGCAATAGCCGCGGTCTGAAAGGCGCGGCCTTGCGGACTGGTGAAGAAGGCAAAGCCCGTCAGATCACGCGCCCGCAGGATCTCGTGCTGGCGGGCAGCGTCCATATGCCCCTTCTCGGTCAGGGGCGAGTCAAGCTCGCCCTGCATCCGGTTCTCGGCGTTCCACGTGGTCTCGCCATGGCGCAGGATATAGAGTTCGGGGTGGGCCAAATCCGGCTACTCTTCGCTCGCCTCTTGCGCGGCAGCGCTCGCGTTCTTCGGTGTCCGCAATTTCAGCGTGACCACGGATGCACCGCCATCAAGGTCTTTTGACTTGACCACGCGGAGTTTGCCAAGTGGCGGTAGGTTCAATTCGGTTCCGTCGCGCAGGGCATCGCCCATCAGTGGCAGAGCCCCCTCGACCGCAGGTTTGACATCACGTTTCTTGAGGTTGGTGCGGGCAACGATCTGATCCAGGAGGTCAGACTTTTTCAGAGCTACGCCACTCTCCTTCGCAGCCTCCGGAGCGGCGGTCTTGTTGGGTGCTGGTGTCTTTGTCTTGGAGGTCTTGCGGGCCATAAGGGGTTGCCTTTTCGGGTTTTGATCAGGGCGTATAGCGCGCGACATCGCGGCAAAGGTCAAGGCCATCCACCAAAGAAAAAAGGCGCCCCGCAGGGCGCCTTTCAATCATTGGCCGAGGCCTAGTGTGCGCGAGCGCCCTCTGGCCCTGTGTCGGTCTTTAGGGCCGCCGCAGCCGCCTCTTCCGCTGCCTCGTCCCATTCGATGGGTTCAGGCTTGCGGACCAGCGCATGTTCGAGCACTTCCGAGACGTGTTTGACGGGGATGATGTTCAGCCCCTCTTTCACGTTGTCGGGGATCTCGGGCAGGTCCTTGGCGTTGTCCTGCGGGATCAGCACAGTCGAGATACCGCCGCGCAGAGCTGCCAGCAGCTTTTCCTTGAGCCCTCCAATCGGCATCGCATTGCCGCGCAACGAGACCTCGCCCGTCATGGCAACGTCCTTGCGGACAGGAATACCCGTCAGCACAGACACAATCGATGTGACCATCGCCAGACCGGCAGATGGCCCGTCCTTTGGCGTCGCCCCGTCGGGCACGTGGACGTGAATGTCGATCGTGTCGAACTTGGGTGGCTTGACCCCGATCTCCGGCGCGATGGAGCGGACGTAGGAAGAGGCCGCATCAATCGACTCTTTCATCACGTCGCCCAGTTTACCGGTGGTCTTCATCCGCCCCTTGCCCGGCAGGCGCAGGGCTTCGATGTTCAGAAGCTCGCCACCAACAGAGGTCCAGGCCAGACCGGTCACGACACCGACCTGATCCTCTTCCTCGGCCAGACCAAAGCGGTGCTTTTCGACGCCAAGGAAGTCGGAGAGGTTTTTCGCCGTAACTTCAATCTTTTCGGCCTCTTTCTTCACGATCTTGGTCACGGCCTTGCGGGCGACTTTTGCCAGCTCGCGCTCAAGGTTCCGCACACCGGCCTCGCGGGTATAGACGCGTACCATCGCGGTCAGCGCATCGTCGGAAACGCTGAATTCCTTGGGCTTCAGCCCGTGGTTCTTCATCACCTTGGGCAGCAGGTGCTGCTTGGCAATCTCGCGCTTTTCGTCCTCCGTGTAGCCGGCCAGCGAAATGATCTCCATCCGGTCCAGAAGCGGCCCGGGCATGTTGTAGGAGTTCGCCGTCGTCAGGAACATCACGTTCGACAGGTCGTATTCGACCTCAAGATAGTGGTCGACGAATGTCGAGTTCTGTTCCGGATCAAGCACCTCAAGCATGGCCGAAGCTGGATCACCACGGAAGTCCTGTCCCATCTTGTCGATTTCGTCGAGCAGGATGAGCGGGTTCGTGGTTTTCGCCTTTTTCAGCGCCTGAATGATCTTACCGGGCATCGAACCGATGTAGGTGCGACGGTGACCGCGGATTTCGCTTTCGTCACGCACGCCACCAAGGCTGATGCGAATGAACTCGCGGCCAGTCGCTTTGGCAACCGACTTACCAAGCGATGTCTTACCCACACCCGGAGGGCCGACAAGGCACATGATCGGGCCCTTCAGCTTTTTCGAGCGCTGCTGCACAGCAAGGTATTCAACTATGCGCTCCTTGACCTTCTCGAGGCCGTAGTGGTCATTGTCCAGAATCTCTTGCGCGCGGTTCAGATCTTTCTTGACGCGGGATTTGACACCCCACGGCACGCCAAGGATCCAGTCCATATAGTTGCGCACAACAGTGGCCTCCGCCGACATCGGTGACATCGACTTGAGCTTTTTCAGCTCTGCATCCACTTTTTCGCGGGCTTCTTTGGAGAGCTTCGTGGCATTGATCCGCTCTTCCAGTTCGGCGACCTCGTTCTGGCCGTCCTCGCCTTCACCCAGCTCCTTCTGAATGGCCTTCATCTGCTCATTCAGGTAGTACTCGCGCTGGGTGCGCTCCATCTGGGATTTGACGCGGGTTTTGATCTTTTTCTCGACCTGCAGCACGGACATTTCGCCCTGCATCATGCCAAAGACCTTTTCCAGACGCTCCGAGACCGACAGCGTTTCAAGCAGACCCTGCTTCTGGTCCACTTCAATGCCGAGATGACCGGCGACGAGGTCGGCCAGCTTTTCAGGCTCGGTCGCATCGCCGACAGCGGCCATGGCCTCTTCAGGGATGTTTTTCTTGATCTTGGCGTAACGCTCGAACTCGGCCGAGACAGTGCGGACCAGCGCCTCGATCTCGGCGGGATCGCCCATTGCTTCGCTGAGATACTCGCAGGAGGCCTCAAAGAAGCTGTCATTCGGCACAAAGCCGGTGATCTTCACCCGCGCGCGGCCTTCGACAAGCACCTTCACGGTGCCGTCGGGCAGTTTCAAAAGCTGGAGCACATTGGCCAGGACGCCAACCTTGTAGATGCCGTCGTGATCAGGATCGTCCTGACCGGCATCAATCTGGCTCGACAGCAAAATCTGTTTGTCGTCCTGCATCACCTCTTCCAGGGCGCGGACCGACTTTTCCCGACCCACAAACAGCGGCACGATCATATGGGGGAAAACCACGATGTCGCGCAGCGGCAGGACTGGGTAGGATGAACTCAATGGTTCTTGCATGCTCTTTTCCTTCTTTGGCAAGACATCCCCGTCCCGCTTGGCGGCAACATGGAACATCTCCTTGGCATCAACATGTGGGGCGACCCTATGCGGGTTTCAACTAGTACGATGCCCTGTTTCCGCCAGAGTGCACCTCTGCGCGGCGGGCCGCAAGCGGACAATCAGGCGAATTGTGCTAAAGTGGGTCGATATCGCCGAGTACGCGGGTCGCATGGAAATCCGCTTCCCATGCGGCGAACCCACCCGCCGCAATCGCCGTGCGCATCCCCTGCATGATCTCCTGGAAATAATGCAGGTTGTGCCATGTCAGCAGCATGCCGGAGATCATCTCCTGTGCGCGAAAGACATGGTGCAGGTAAGCACGGGAATAGTTTGAGCACGCCGGACAGGAGCAATGTTCATCCAGGGGGCGCGGATCATCCGCATGACGCGCGTTCTTGATGTTCACAACACCGCGACGGGTAAAGACCTGCCCCGTCCGCCCCGAACGGCTGGGCAGCACGCAGTCCATCATATCAACGCCGCGTTTGACCGCACCGACGATGTCATCGGGTTTGCCCACGCCCATCAGGTAGCGCGGCTTGTCGGTCGGCAGCTGGTCGGGGGCAAAGTCCAGCGTGGCGAACATCGCCTTCTGCCCCTCGCCCACAGCCAGTCCACCAATGGCATAGCCGTCAAACTCGATTGCCCGCAGTGCCTCGGCGGAGCGTGCGCGCAGGTCTTCTTCTAGACCGCCCTGCTGGATACCGAAAAGTGCATAGCCGGGACGATCCCCGAAAGCATCGCGCGACCGTTGCGCCCAGCGCATCGACAGTTCCATGCTGCTCTCAATGCGCTTGCGGTCCGCAGGCAGTGCGGGGCATTCGTCGAAACACATCACGATGTCAGAGCCGAGCAGCTTCTGGATTTCCATCGACCGCTCCGGCGACAGGTGATGCCGCGAGCCGTCGATATGGCTTTTGAACGTCACGCCTTCCTCGGTCAGCTTGCGCAGGTCCGAGAGGCTCATCACCTGAAACCCGCCAGAGTCCGTCAGGATCGGCTTGTCCCAGTTCATGAACTTGTGCAGCCCGCCAAGGCGGTCGATCCGCTCTGCCGTCGGGCGCAACATCAAGTGATAGGTATTGCCCAAGAGGATATCCGCCCCCGTCGCCGCCACGCTTTCCGGCATCATCGCCTTGACCGTGGCTGCCGTGCCGACAGGCATGAACGCAGGCGTGCGGATCTGGCCGCGCGGCGTGCTGATCACGCCGGTGCGGGCCTTGCCGTCGGTGGCATTGAGGGTGAAGGAGAATTTGGTGGTCATGGGCGGGTCCTCTGTCAGCCGCGGATATGACCCAAGCCCGGCCCTTTGAAAAGGCTTCTCACACATCTGGCGCAGGCGTAGGCTGCCGCTATGGACAAGCCAACCCCCGATTCCCCCGCCGTCACCGCCGCCATCTGGGCCGGCTGCTTTATCTCGTTTGTCGGCTTCGGCTTTGCCGCGACCTTTGGCGTGTTCCTGCGCCCGATGTCCGAGGCGCTCGGCTGGTCGCGCGAGGTCTTTGCCCTGTCATTGGCCATTCAGGCGCTCTGCTGGGGGATCACACAGCCGCTGGCAGGGATGGTCGCCGACCGCTTCGGCAGCGGGCGCGTGCTGGCCTTTGGTGCCGCGGTTGCAGCAAGCGGCTTTGCCCTGCGCGGGTTGGTCATCGACCCGACCGTCTTTGTCCTCTCAGGCATCATCGTCGGGATCGGCACAGGTGCGGCCGCCTTCCAGATCGTGATTATTGCGCTTGGCAAGATCGTCTCGCCCACGCGGCGCAGCTTCATCATGGGGCTCGGCACCGCCTCAGCTTCGGCGGGCATGTTTGTCTCGGCCCCTGTGGCAGTCGCCCTGATCGGCTGGATCGGCTGGCAGAACGCTATTCTTGTCATCGCCGCCAGTTTCCTGATGATCCTGCCGGTGTCGATCCTTGTGCATCGGGTCTCGATCCCCACTGTGACCGCAGGCAACAGCCGTTTCGGCTATGCCATCAGCACCGCGTTTCAGGACCGCGCCTATGTGCTACTCTTTACCGGTTTCTTTGTCTGCGGGTTCCATGTGGCCTTCATCCAGACGCATCTGCCCGCCTATATCGTCGACCAAGGGCTGCCCGCCAGCATCGGCGCGTGGTCGCTGGCGCTGATCGGGCTCTTCAACATCGCAGGATCGTTCCTGTCGGGCTGGTCGGGACAACGGTTCTCGAAGAAGCGGGTTCTGAGCGGCATCTATTTCACCCGCGCCATCGTCATCGCGCTGTTCATTCTCGCGCCCATATCCCCCGGCAGCATCTACATCTTTTCGGCAGCGATGGGGCTTCTCTGGCTCTCAACGGTGCCGCTGACCACCGCACTCGTGGCGCAGACCCAAGGTGTCTCCTACCTCGCCACGCTCGGCGGACTTGTCTTTCTCAGCCATCAGACGGGTGCCTTCATCGGCACATGGCTGGGCGGGCGCATCTTTGACAGCTACGGGACCTACGAGCCGATGTGGTGGGCAGCCATCGCACTTGGCCTCGCCGCAGCCCTGATCCACCTGCCGATCCGCGAAACCCCGGGACCGCTGGCCAAGGCCACAGCATGACCCGGATCATCTTGCCAAAAATACTCCCACCAGAGACGCACCACCTCTGCAATTTCGCGCAACCTCTCGGGCATTTGCGCCCCTTTACCCTTCCAGCGCTAATCCCTATATGTTTGCTCAGGAATACCTGAAGGCAGAACCCATGACAGAGAGCAAAGCTCAGCTTGAAGGCGCACCACTGATCGCGCCATCGACAACAGACCACCCGCTCTACGAAGACGTCGTTCAGGCGTGCCGGTCTGTCTATGACCCTGAAATTCCGGTCAATATCTATGATCTGGGCCTGATCTACACGATCGACATCAACGAGGAGAACGCGGTCAATATCGTGATGACCCTGACCGCCCCCGGCTGCCCTGTGGCGGGCGAGATGCCAGGCTGGGTCGCCGATGCGGTCGAGCCGCTTCCCGGTGTGAAACAGGTCGATGTGGAAATGACCTTCGAGCCGCAGTGGGGCATGGACATGATGTCCGACGAGGCCCGCCTCGAATTGGGCTTTATGTAATACCCCGTGACACCGCGCCCTCTTGAGTGGCGCGATGACAAAGCCTACCTTCATGCTCAAAGGAGCAACGCGATGTTCAGCATTCCAGGCAAACAGGCGGTCACCATTACCGACAAGGCCGCCGTGCAGATCGCCAAGCTGATGGCCAAGGAAGGGCATCAGGGCCTACGGATCGGCGTCAAGAAGGGCGGCTGCGCAGGCATGGAATACACCATGGACTACGTGACCGAGGTTGATCCTCTGGACGAAGTCGTCGAGCAGGACGGCGCCCGTGTGATGGTTGCCCCCATGGCGCAGATGTTCCTTTTCGGCACCGAGATTGACTACGAGGTCTCGCTCCTGGAAAGCGGCTTCAAGTTCCGCAACCCAAACGTTGTCGATGCCTGCGGCTGCGGTGAGTCGATCAAGTTCGACGAAAAGCTGACCAGCAACTGATGACTGTTTCGGAGGCCGATATCGCCTTCGCGACTGACCTTTTCAGCGACCTTGGCCCCGTCACCACCCGCAAGATGTTTGGCGGCATCTGCCTCTACCTTGATGGCGCGGTCTTTGCACTGATGACCAGCGAGGGCGTGCTTCATCTGAAAGCAAGAGAGCCACTTTCCGGTAAGCTTGCGGCGGAAGGTGCGACGCAATTTCACAACATGCCCTACTGGTCCCTCCCCGAAGCTGCCCTTGACGATCCTGCCGAGGCCTGTTCCCTTGCCCGTCAAACACTACTGACGCTGACCTAGAGGACACAAGACATGCCCCGCAAGATCGCTGCCGGAAACTGGAAGATGAACGGCCTGAAGGCCAGCCTTGACGAGTTGCAGGCCATTGCCACGCACCAGAAGGGCCGCCCCGTCGATGTGCTGATTTGTCCTCCGGCGACCTTGATTGCCGCCTGTGCGGGTCTGCCAGTCGCGATCGGCGGGCAGGACTGCCACGCTAATGTCTCGGGAGCACATACCGGTGATATCAGTGCCGAAATGCTCGCTGATGCAGGCGCGACCGCAGTCCTGACGGGCCATTCCGAGCGCCGCACAGACCATGGCGAAACCAACGCCACCGTCGCCGCCAAATCCCTCGCGGCCTACCGTGCCGGACTCACTGCTGTTATCTGTATTGGCGAAACGCTGAAGGAACGCGAAAGCGGTGCCACGCTGGCTGTTATTGACGATCAGCTTGAAGGCTCCGTTCCCGATGAGGCGACTGCAACCAACACCGTGATCGCCTACGAACCCGTCTGGGCCATTGGCACCGGCAAGATCCCAACGATGGATCAGATTGCCGAAGTCCACACCCATATCCGCCAACGGCTTTCCGAGCGCTTCAGTGACGGGGATGCGTTCTCGCTGCTCTACGGCGGTTCGGTCAAATCCAGCAATGCGGCCGAGATTTTTGCCGTTCCGCATGTTGACGGAGCACTTGTCGGCGGGGCCAGCCTGAATTCCTCGGACTTTAACCCGATCATCGACGCTCTCGGAGCGGCAGGCGCCTAGAGCACGCCCACTTCGACAACTTCTTTCAAGCGTACGACCGCGCCCTCGATATCCTTGATGACGTCATCGGCTCCCACGAGGGTGCAGATATCGGGGTGATGATCGACGATGTTCCCCGCGACGACCACCTGCGCGAGCGGATGGGAAATACGCAAAGCCAGAACTAGCCGCGTCAACCGCCCGATCAGCGTGTCCGAGTTCGCGACAAGCACAATCGCGCGATAATTCCGCATGTCTGCTTTTTCGAGCAGGGTGTCATGGTCGTCACCGACCATCATATCAATATCCCAACCATTGTGGCGGAACAGATCGGTGGCGATCTCGATGCCAAGCGTATGCGTTTCCCCGGGCACCAATGCGAACATGGCGCGGCGCTCGTCGCGGTTTTCGATGATGGCCGGGGCGATGATATGGCGCAAGCCGCGGATAATCCGGAAAAGCTTGCCGCAAGCCAGTGTCACATCGACAAAGGTAATCTTGTCGGCATCCCAAAGGTCACCAAGGCGACGCGCAGCCGAAGCCACATAGCCCAGATACAGCGACTCGACCGCTGCCCCGTCCTGACGGGCAGCGAGAATGATCCGATCCGCGGCGCGATTGTCCGGAGACACGAGCGCGTCACACAGGCGTGCGACCTCGTCGTTGGTCGGAAAACTGGGTTTGTCTATGGTCCGTGGCATCCGAAACGCTAACCGTCTGACGACCTCGCGCGCAACAGCGATGATCGCTTGTTCCGGCAATTCCTTTTCGACAAGCCGAAACTGTTCTTCGGCTCGCTTGTATTCAGTGCGATCAAACGCACTTTCGTTCAACGGCGTTTTCGCCATGAACGTGCCTCCTCTTGCTGCCGAAGCACGCCGCGATAACCATCGAGCCATCGCAGGCCCTCCCCAACACCTATTAACTACCATAAAAATAAGGGAAATGTCGCGTGTCAGAACGTCGCGGAACAAGATTGTCTAGTCAAGTTGACAATTCATTTGCGGCGCCACCATAAGCCCTTGCAAAGGTTCACGACTATTGCCCACTTGCATCTGCTGCAGTCGTTCTTCAAATCTGACACATGGAAAAATTGTCGCAATCGCCCACCGATCCCGCCTTCGTGCAAGACCCCTATTCGTTCTATGCCCGCGCCCGCGCAAAGGGCGATTTCATCTGGTGGGAAGACTACGATATGGCTTGCGCGGTCAGCCACAAGATGGTCCACGCTGTCCTGCGCGACCGCCGCATGGGACGCGACTGCCCGCCCGAACTCGCACCCGAGATTCCACCCCATTTGCAGCCCTTCTATGATGTCGAAGCGCATTCCATGCTCGAACTCGAAGCCCCGCGCCACACGCGGCTGCGCTCGCTCGTTCTGCGCGCCTTCACCAGCCGGACGATTGCCGCCCTTGGCCCCGATATCCGCGCGCTTTGTCACCAGTTGATCGACAGCTTCCCGTCAGGTGATTTTGACCTGCTGACAGCCTATGCCCAGCCTGTCCCCGTCATCATCATCTCGCGCCTGCTCGGCGTGCCGGAAGAACGCGCCGACGATCTGGTGCGCTGGTCCAATGCGATGGTCGCCATGTATCAGGCCCGCCGCACACCCGAGATCGAGGCAGCGGCTATCGCGGCGACCGAAGATTTTGTCGCCTTTATGAAAGGCTACATCGACGAGCGGCGCAAAACCCCCGGCAACGATCTGATCTCGACCCTGATTGCCGCCCGCGAGGATGGCGACCGCCTGTCAGAAGAAGAGCTGATCACCACCTGTATCCTGCTCCTGAATGCGGGACACGAGGCGACGGTGCATACCCTTGGCAACGGCACCAAGACGCTGTTGGAACATGACGTCCGCGAGATCACCGAAGCTGCCGTCGAAGAGGTCATCCGCTACGACCCGCCGCTGCATATGTTCACCCGTTGGGTCTACGAGGACCTCGAAATCGGCGGACACAGCTTCAAGCGCGGCGACCAGATTGCATGCCTGCTGGCGGCAGGGAACCGTGACCCATCGGCCTATGATGACCCGTCACGTTTCGATCCTGCCCGCAGGGGCCCCCAGAACACCAGCTTTGGCGGCGGCATCCATTTCTGTGTTGGTGCGCCCTTGGCAAGGCTGGAGTTGAACATCGCGCTGGAGGTGCTGTCTGAACGGTGCCCCGACCTCGCCTTGGCCGAGACACCGGAATATGCGGATGTCTATCACTTCCACGGACTGAAGCGGCTCATGGTCAGAACCGCTGCAAACGGTCAGGTGTGATGCGGTAGATCTCATCGGCGAGATCGAAACGCTCCACAAACCGCGCCAGCGACCCAAAGGTGGCCGTGCCGACCTGTCCGCCATGGTCCGACGTGGTCAGCGCTGCCGAAGCGACAGGGGCGAAGAGCCGCTGCAACACGTTCACGGGGATCGGCTGAGGCGTGAAATGGACAGCGATATTGGCCTTGATCTGCATGGGATCATGAGTGCCGTAGATCGCGGCCATTAGAACGTCCAACGTATGTTCTGTGCAGTTCTGGAATTGGCGGTTTCGCGGATTGGACAGAACCGAATAGCTGGGATTGTGCAGCGCGGCATAGGTAGGACTGCCGATCACCTCGAGCAGCTTCCGCTGCAGACGCGGGTCGGGAATGATCACGCCGGCATCCAGTTCGTAGACATTCGCAAAGAACTCTGCCGGCGAGTCCTGCACCAGATCGCTGCGGGTCAGATCACCGTCGCGCTGATAAAGGTTGTAGACCCGATACCCTTGCCCACGGC
>CAXQAV010000274.1:0-2378 GCA_964221795.1 Luminiphilus sp.
ACGCCGAGGGCGTTTTCGATGGTGGTGAGGTTGCGGTCATACTCGCCGCAAAGATCAATGAGCAGGAAGTTATCGGGGAAATCGAGCAGTGTTTCTGCGATAGCTTCAGCGGGCGGGGTCAGGGCACCGGTGGCCAAGCAGCTCTCCTTTGAGTCTATATATAGTTATCGTGACCCGTCAGACCGCAAGGCGCAAGACGCATCCTGCAAATGTCATCGAATTGATACGAAATGATGGACCGCCACATGCATTTGCATGCGTCGGAGCCTCCGGCGGGAGTATTTTTGGCAAAATGATAAGCAGGTCCGACTAGAGCAACTGCCCCTTCAGCGAATTCGGGCTGTCTTCGATCACGCGGACGGCGCGCACCTGCCCGATCACATCGCTCGGCGCCGCGGCATAGACTGCATGCAGGTATTCCGATTTGCCGATCATCTGGCCCGCCTCGCGGCCAGCCTTTTCAAACAGGACCTTGACCTCGCGCCCAACCATGCTGGCCTGCGTCGCCTGCTGCTGCTCGCGCAAGAGCGCCTGCAGGCGCTGCAAACGGTCGTTCATCACATCTTCGGGCAGTTGCGGTTTTTCGGCTGCGGGCGTGCCCGGACGGGTCGAGTATTTGAACGAATAGGCTTGCCCGTAGTGAACCTCGCGGATCAGGTTCATCGTGTCCTCAAAGTCTTCCTCAGTCTCGCCGGGGAAGCCGACGATGAAGTCGCCGGAAAGAAGCAGATCGGGCCGCGCCGCGCGGATACGTTCGATCAGGCGGATATAGCTTTCGGCAGTGTGCTTGCGGTTCATCGCCTTGAGGATCCGGTCTGATCCCGACTGCACCGGCAGGTGCAGATAGGGCATGAGCTTGGCGCAAGTCCCATGTGCCGCGATCAGCGCATCGTTCATGTCGTTGGGGTGCGAGGTAGTAAAACGGATGCGCTCAAGCCCGTCGATCTTGTCGAGTTCCCAGATCAGGCCCGCCAGCCCCTGATCATGCCCGTGATAGGCGTTCACGTTCTGACCTAGCAGAGTGATTTCCTTTACACCGGCCTCGACCAGTTCCTGCGCTTCGCGGATCACACGATCTGCAGGGCGCGAGACTTCGGCGCCACGGGTATAGGGCACTACGCAGAAGGCGCAGAACTTGTCGCAGCCTTCCTGCACGGTCAGGAAGGCCGTCGGACCACGCTTGCCCTTGGAGCGCTTTTTCAGTGTGTCGAATTTGTCGTCTTCAGGGAAATCAGTGTCGAGCGCCTTGGCACCGCCGCGCACCGCATCCTCCATCGCAGGCAGGCGGTGATAACTCTGGGGACCGACCACCAGATCGACCATCGGCTGGCGGCGCATGATTTCCTCGCCCTCGGCCTGTGCCACGCAACCTGCAACCCCGATCTTGAGATCCGGCTTTTCCGCCTTGAGATGCTTGTAGCGGCCCAGTTCGGAATAGACCTTTTCCGCCGCCTTCTCTCGGATGTGGCAGGTATTGAGCAGAATCATATCCGCATCGTCCGGGGTCTGCGTTTCCACATAACCCTTGCCGCCCAGCGCCTCGGCCATGCGTTCGCTGTCGTAGACGTTCATCTGGCAGCCGTAGGTCTTGATGAAAAGCTTTTTGGGCGCGGACATCGGAGGGCTCTTGCTTGCGGGATTGATCCGCGCCTTCTAGCGGCTCAGGTCCTGCCTTGCAATGCGGTGCAATTTCCCCGATTTTGCGCCCGACCCGAAGCAGGACAAAGCCCTCATGCACTATCCCAACCTCGCCGCCCTTTTTGCCGATGCCCCGCGCCGGCTGAACAAAGGGCCGATGGCGCTGGTGATGATTGAGGACGATGTCGAGGTCGACAGCACCCTGCGCCATCTCGCCCGTTTCGGGTTCCGGCATCTGCTGGCCTTCTGCGCACCCGAGATCGCGCTGCCCGATGACCTGCCGCAGCTGGTGCGCGTCGACTACGATACGACAGCCGAACACGCCCTGCAAACGGCGATCAACGGTATGATCAAGGCCCCCCCCGGCGCATGGCTCTATTACTGCTACAACGCGGAATACCTGCACTACCCCTTCTGCGAGACCCGCACCGTGGGCGAGATGTTGTCCTTCATGACCGAAGAGCGCCGCGACAGCGTGATGGGCTATGTAATCGACCTCTATGCCCCGGACCTGAACAGCCATCCCAACGGCGTCGACCGCGAGAATGCGCATTTCGACAGATCTGGCTATTACGCGCTGGCGCTGAAGGACGCGGCGGGCGAAACGCTCGAGAGGCAGCTTGAACTTGCAGGCGGGTTGCGCTGGCGGTTCGAGGAACACATCCCGAAAGACCGGCAGCGCACCGACCGCGTGTCGTTCATTCGCGCGCAATCAGGGCTGGAGATGCTGGCGGACAAGA
>CAXQAV010000275.1:0-10060 GCA_964221795.1 Luminiphilus sp.
GCGATGCCCGCGCGCGCCGCATGATAGGCAGAGCTGAGTTTGACGGTCTGACCATCCACCGCAACCGTGCCCGCGGCAAAAGGATGCCGCCCCGATATCGCCTTGAGAAGACTGCTCTTGCCGACGCCATTGTTGCCCATGACGCCGCTGATCTCGCCCAGTCTTGCATCGAGGTTGACGCCAAAGAGGATCTGGCTCTGCCCGTATTTCAGATCAAGACCGCGCACCTCAAGCATGGGACCGCCCCAGATAGACGTCGATGACCCTTTGGTTGGATGTCACGTGGTCAAGGCTGCCTTCGGCCAGAACCGATCCTTCGTGCAGCACGGTCACCTTGCAATTCAGGCGGCGGACAAATTCCATATCATGCTCGACCACGACGACCGCGCGGGTCTTTGCGGCCTCTTTCAGGATGTCGGTCGTCTTTTCGCGTTCCTCCGGCGTCATACCGGCGGCGGGTTCGTCCACCAGCATCAGGCGCGGCTCCTGCGCAAGCAGCATCCCGATCTCCAGCCATTGCTTTTGCCCGTGGCTCAGTTCGCCCGCGATCCGCGTCAGGTTGTCGGCAAGGCCGATTTGTTCAGCCACCTCTTCGATCCGCGCGGCATTGGCGGCAGTCTTTTTGTGGAACAGCACGGCAAAGGGACCGCGCGGATTCTTGAGTGCCATAGCAAGGTTCTGCCGCACGGTTTGCGCTTCGAAAACTGTCGGTTTCTGGAACTTGCGCCCGATCCCCTCCATCGCGATCTGGCTTTCCGACAGACCAAGCAGCGAGATGTTCTTTTCCCCCCAGATGACCTTGCCCTCGTCCGGTTTGGTCTTGCCCGTCACGATATCCATGAAGGTCGTCTTGCCCGCCCCATTCGGCCCGATGATCGCCCGCAACTCCGCAGGGGCAAAGTTGATCGAGAGGTTGTTAATGGCGCGGAACCCGTCAAATGTGACCGACACGCCGGAGACTTCGAGGAGCGTACTCATGACGGTTTCCTCACCAGATAGTCGAAGAGGCCACCGATGCCTTTCGGGAAGAACAGCGTCACCGCGACAAACGACAGGCCGAGCAGAACCAGCCACCAGTCCGTCCACTGGATCGCGTAGAAGCCGAGGTTGATGTCAGGCGCGCCGCCACCGGTGAACCAGCTTGAGAGCAGCGATACGAAAGTCGCCCCGATCACCGCACCGTAAAGCCGCCCGCGCCCGCCGATAGCGACCCAGACCGCCAGATAGATAGAAGCGATAGGGGCAATCTCGCCCGGGTTGATAATGCCAGCCTGCGGGTAATAAAGCGCACCCGCGATACCGGAGATCACGGCGGTCGTGGTGAAAATGAAGAGCTTGTAGCTCTCCACGTGGTATCCCAGGCAACGCACCCGTGCCTCGTTGTCACGGATGCCTTTGATGACGCTGCCCATCTTGCCCGACACGATCCATGCAAAGAACACATAGCCCGCGCCAAGGGCAAAGGCCGAAGCGACAAAGAAGATGATCGAGATGGTCGCCTGCGAAGCGTCCTCGTATCCGGGGATATTCTGCAAGCCTGAGAGGCCGTTGTTCCCGCGCAACCCGCTGTCGTTCTGGAACAGGTAAAGCGCCAGCGCGAGGGTCATCGCCTGCGTGAGGATCGAGAGGTAAACGCCTGTGACGCGGCTGCGGAAGGCAAGCCAGCCAAAGACCAGCGCCAGCAGCCCCGGCACCAGCACAACCATCAGCAATTGCAGGAACAGGCTGTCAGCGAAGGCCCAGATCAGTGGAAACTCGGAACTGCCGACAACACCGAATATCTGGTTGCCGATGGCATCCGAGATTTCCTGCGGCGTCGGCGGGATTGCTTGGGCAGCGAGGCTCTCGATCACGATGATCTCGGTCCGCGCGTA
This sequence comes from Luminiphilus sp., assembly GCA_964221795.1. Taxonomy (GTDB): domain Bacteria; phylum Pseudomonadota; class Alphaproteobacteria; order Rhodobacterales; family Rhodobacteraceae; genus Yoonia. The sequence continues at coordinate 1,875 of CAXQAV010000275.1, forward strand.
CATCAGCCACATCCCGATGGCATAGCCACCGATCCCGAAGAAGGCGAAATGCCCCAAAGACAGGATCCCGCAGTAGCCCCAGACCACATCCATGGCGATGGCGATCAGGCACAGGCAAAGCGTCTTGCCCAAAGTCTTGACGAAAGAAGTCGAGATCAGCCCGATCCCCGTCACTTCCGACAGGAGTGTCACAACAATCGTGAACACGGCCAGAATGGCGATGAACCACATCACGGAAGGGTTTTGGATCAGAAAGGTCTTCCGCATGGCCTAGTCCGCCGCTGCCCGACCCTTGAGGGCAACGATACCCTTGGGACGGAATTGAATGAACAGGATGATGAAAAGGATCATGTAGGTCTGCGCGGCCAGCGTGTTGGACGGGTTCAGCCACTCGATCCCCTTTTGCAGGAAGCCGATCAACGACGCCCCAGCAAGCGTTCCCCAGACGTTGCCGACGCCGCCGACAACGACGGTCATGAAGCTCTGCACGATGTAGTCGGCACCCATTTCGGAGGTCACCTTGGCGTAAAGTCCGATCGCGACACCCGCGATGCCTGCGATACCGGAGCCGAGGCCGAAGGTCAGCATATTGATCTTGTCAGGGTTGATCCCCATCGAGGCCGCCATGCCCGGGTTCTGTGTGACCGCCCGCACCTCAAGCCCCAGACGCGTGCGCTTGAGCACAAAGAGGATCAGGCCAAGGAACACCAGCGCCAGCACGAAGATCGCAATCCGGATATAGCTGATCGCGATGACGTCATTGATCACGAGCGCACCGTCCAGCCAAGCGGGCGAGGTCAGCGGGCGGGCTTGCGTGCCAAAGATGTTCTTGGCGAGCTGTTGCAGCGCAATCGAGATGCCGAAGGTCGCCAGCAGCGTCTCAAGCGGACGATGATAGAGGTGCCGGATCACCAGCCGCTCCATCGCCACACCTGCACCAAAAGTGATCGCAAAGGCCAACGGCAAAGCAATAATGATCGAGAGCGTGTAATCGGGAACAAACTGCTGGACCACAAAGCCCGTATAGGCGCCCATCATAATGAACTCGCCATGGGCCATGTTGATAACGCCCATGACACCGAAGGTGATCGCCAACCCGATCGCCGCCAGAAAGTAGATCGACGCCAGCGACAAGGCATCAAGGCCAAGATCGGCGGCCTGACTGAGCGCCACTTTGGTTTCGATCTGCGCGAGCGCTTCCCGCGCGGCATCCGTGACCGCCTGGTCGGGTTCCGCGTATGCCAGATAGAAGACATGGGCCTCTACCGCGGTGGTCACCTCTTCAGCAGAGACACGCGGCGGCGCGAGGCCTTCGGCGGCGAGGGTGTCATAGGCGGCGGCGCGGCTGGCATCGGAGTTGAGCGTTGCGACAGGAATGTCAGCGACGAAGCCGCCCTCAATGTTTGCCGCGAGCGCGTCACGGATCGCCGCAGGTGTCACTAATGGCGGGGCAAGTTCAGCCGCAACAAGGCGTTCGTAAGCCTCGGCTTCACTCAGGTGGGTCCCAACGATCAGTTCCTGCGCGATATTTGTATTGTCGGGCAATGTCGCAGCGACGCCTGCTTCGGTGGCAAGGATCGTATTCAGCACCGCACGCACATCGACCGAGATATCGTCTGAGAGTGTTTCAATCGCTGCGATGCGGTCTGCGGGGGTCTCAGCGAAAAGTGCACTCAGCATACCTGCGAGACGTGTCTTGGTCGCCTTCAGTGCTGCGTCGGTTTCGTTATTGATCGACCCCTGCAGCGGACCAAGCTGGCTGATGTCCATGCTGCGGGCAATCGCATCAACGGCGGCCTGTCTTTTGGCAATGTCAGGATCGGAAAGCTGGAATTGCACCAGTGCGTCCCCGATGGCACGGCGCACACCACCGTTGGGACGGGACTCGGTCAGGCTTGCTTCCCCTGCTTCCGTCACCTCGCCGGTGTCGAGGTCCTCCAGCATGACGGCACCGCCCTGCCCGGTCGCGCGAAAGAACACGCCGTCGCTGTCGCGCCGCACGATCTCGCGGTCGCGCCATGCTTCAAGGAAGGGCAGCGCCTGCGGCAGGCCACTGGCGACCAGATCGTCCAACACCACGCCGACGCTGCGCCGGCCGGGGCTGAGGACTTCGTCCTGATGGGTTTGCAGAATGTCCTGAAGCGATTGCGCTGTGGCGACTGTCGGAAGTGTCAGCCAAAGCGCCATCACCGCGATGATCAAACGGTGCATGGGGTATTCAAGCCTATGATTATTCAGGCAAACGGGTCGGGCGCAAGGTACTGCGCCCGACCGCTGGTGTGCTTAGTAGTTCGAGGTCAGCTGAACACAGGTCTCGGTCTCGGTGTTGTACATACCGCAGCCGAGAGTCTCCCAGTCAGACACCAGTACTGCCGATTCAGGCAGGTAGTCTGTCCAGGCGTCGCCCGGCACTTCGCTGGTCTGGCTGATGATGTCGAACTGACCGTCTGCGGTGATTTCACCGATCAGAACAGGCTTGGCGAGGTGGTGGTTCGGCAGCATGACGGCGGTACCACCTGTCAGGTTCGGAAACTCCTGACCATACATCGCGGAACGAACCGCATCGACGTCTGTTGTGCCAGCCTCTTCAACCGCATTCACCCACATGTTGAAGCCGATATAGTGGGCTTCCATCGGGTCATTCGTCACGCGGTCTTCGCCCATCTTGGCTTTCCAGGCAGCGACCCATTCGTCGTTCAGCTCGGATTCAGCGGACTGGAAGTAGTTCCATGCGGCGAGGTGGCCAACGAGGTTCGATGTATCGAGGCCCGACAGTTCCTCTTCACCGACCGAGAAGGCAACAACCGGAATATCGTCAGCCGAGATACCGGCAGCCGCGAGTTCTTTATAGAAGCCGATGTTGGCATCACCGTTGATGGTAGAGATCACGCCGACCTGCTTGCCATCAGCGCCAAGGGCCACAACGTCAGCCACGATAGTCGCCCAGTCGGAGTGACCGAAGGGTGTGTAGTTCACGAAGATATCTTCGGCAGGGATGCCCTTGTCGATCAGATAGGCTTCGAGAATGTTGTTGGTGGTCCGAGGATAGACATAGTCTGTGCCGAGCAGCGCGAATTTCTCGACGCCCAGTTCCTCAAGGAAATAGTCAGTCGCAGGGATCGCCTGCTGGTTCGGCGCAGCACCTGTGTAGAAGACGTTACGCGAGCTTTCCTCGCCTTCGTATTGCACAGGATAGAACAGCAGGCCGTTCAGTTCCTCGATCACGGGCAGCACGGATTTGCGGCTCACGGATGTCCAGTTGCCGAAGATGACGTCGACTTCGTGGACAGTCAGCAATTCACGGGCCTTTTCCGCAAATAGCGGCCAGTCCGAGGCAGGGTCAACGACAACGGCTTCGATCTCGCAGCCCAGAAGACCGCCAGCGGCGTTCTGGTTCTCGATCAAGAGAAGCATCGTGTCTTTCAGCGTGGTTTCGGAAATCGCCATGGTGCCCGAGAGCGAGTGCAAGACACCCACTTTGATCGGATCGGCGCATTCGGCGGCAGCCAGCGAAGTTGTGCCCATCAGGGCAGTCAGAGCGAGCGCATAGGTCTTGGTGGTCATTGTTCCTAAATCCCCTTGCGTCACGGGTTGCCCATGCGGCACGACGTCCGCTTCACAAAGGCTGTCTGACGATCTAGTCAGAACCCGCAACAGTGATGTTGTCGTCGTGCAGGGGGATCGACTTGCCGGAAGAGACCCCTGCGCGGCGCTTGTCCATACCGGACACCGCATCCTGATGCTGCACCGCAGAGAATCTCGAGAGAAATGGCGGGGAAATGTGACGCATTCGCGGCAAATGCCCATATAAGAGGCATTTCTACAGCTTGATGCGACCTTTAGTAGCAATTCCCAGTGACTTTTTCCAATTTGCCGCTCGACAGAGTCTGCAGAGTCATCCGCAGGCGAAACCCTGGGCGCCGGTCGGGTTCCGGAATCGCATACGTGACCCTTGCCCGACCGATTTCGCCTCGCGCCAGATTAACAGCATCAGAGCTGCACAGCGGCGAGGAGCCAGCAGAGTGCCGCAAAGGCTGATGCGGCTGTCCTGATATGAGTGAGCCCCGTCCAGCGCTGCACATACTCGGGCCAGTAGGCGGCAGTGTCCTGCGGGGCGGTCGTCATGGCATCAAGCCGGGTATTCATCGGCACATTGCCCGCGCCGGTTACCAGAAGCACTCCTGTCAGATAGACGACCGCACCCGTAATGATCAGCAATTTGGGAAGGGCGCCATCCAGCCACAGCGCAGCGAAGCCAAGGGCAAGCGCGACAGGAACCATGCCCATGAGCAGGATCATGAAGACCGACCGATAGACCGTCCGGTTCAGTCCGACCATACCTGCGGCACCCTTATTTGCGGGGGCCTGTGCCAGCCCCCGCATGATGAAATCCGAAAACCCCAGAAACACGCCTGCCACCAATGCCATTGCGAACCCGGAAATGATGAGACCCAAAGTCATGTGTAACGCTCCCTAGCTCGACAGACCGACAGCGCGGCCGATGTAGCGACGGTCGGAGAGTTGTCGGGACAGAAACCGCGCCAGTTCGCAGCGGGCAATCTTCAGATCAAGCCCGCGGGCGCTGTTCGGGACGTCCTCGATCACAGGGCGCTTTGTGGCTTTGTCTGTAAAGGCACCGGGACGGACAATCGTCCAGTCCAGCCCGCTGGCTTCGACCAGTTGTTCCTGCAACTCGTGATCGCGGAAGACAGGTGCGAGGAGGGCTCCGAACATGACCCGCTTCCACCAGAAGTTCAGCGTTGGCCAGCTGTCGCGGGCACCAAGGGTGGATTGGGCGATCAGGCGGCGGACTCCGGTGGCATGCATCGCCTTGATCACATTCATTGTGCCCTGCGAGCGGATCGTGCTTTTGCGGGACATCCCTGCGCCAAGTGTGACGACAGCGGCCTCTTGCCCCTCCATTGCTGCAGCAACATCCGATAGCCGCATCGCATCACCCGCAACAAGGCGTAGGTTCGGATTGGTCAGCCCCAGCTTTTCCGGCTTACGCGCAAAGGCGGTCACGGTATGTCCGGCTTTCAGCAGTTCTGTCACAGCCAGACGTCCAACAGTGCCGGTGGCACCAAATAGAATCACATTCATCGTTGTTCTCCTTTCAGGTCGGCACCGGCCAATACTTGACACGGTGTAAAGTTGACACGGTGTCAATACGTGGTACCTTGACATCATGTCAAGTGATTTGCCCGATACACGCACCCGCATCCTCGATTGCACCTGGAACCTGTTGGAATCAGGGGACAAAAAAGTGCGCATGTCCGATATCGCCAAAGCCGCCGGCATCAGCCGCCAGGCGCTCTACCTGCATTTCCCGACACGTGCCGAGCTCTTGGTGGCCACGACCCGGCACATTGATTCCGTGAAAAAAGTGGATGAGCGACTGGCCGAAAGCAGGGCCGCAACCGGCGGGCGCGAGCGTCTCAGGGCATTTATCCGCGCTTGGGGTGGCTATATCCCAGAAATCCACGGGATGTCTGTTGCGCTGCGCGCGATGCGTGACAGCGACGAAGAAGCCGCCGCCGCTTGGGACGAACGCATGCAGGCGGTTCGGCACGGATGCATGGCCGCCGTCCGGGCGCTCGCAAAGGATGGAGCGCTGAAGTCGCCTTTGGATGAGGAGGCTGCCACGGATCTTCTGTGGATGATCCTGTCAGTGGAGAACTGGGAGAGACTTGTGCGCGAATGCAACTGGCCGCAGGAGCGCTACATCGAGATCATCACGAAGCTGGCCGAGGAGGCAGTCGTCAAGATGTGAAACGTGTGGGCATCGGTCGCGCACGCGTCGTTGACGGTCTTGGTCTGAGCGACCGCTGGTTCGGTAAAAGTGGTTGCGGGAGGGGGCACTAGACAAGATCGTACAACAGGCAAGATAGCCGTGACCGTCTAACATCTGGGAAACTGACACTGGACCTTGGCTTTGGACTATTGGTTTGCATGTTTCTGAAACTTGCGGGCTGGTTGGTGTAGTTTGGTCAATCCTGGGAGATTTGGGCGAAAAGCAGCCGTTCGCGGCGACGTGAGGAATGTCGCTGCGCTGACGAAAGCCGACATTCCATTGGCAACATCCGAGACCGGGGAGCGTACTTCGAATTCGCCCTGTTCGTTCAGTTGCAGGGGACTGTGATCGCGCGAGACCGAAAAGCCTTGCTGCCAGTCTGACCTTAGCCAAGAAGGTTGGGCATGACTCACTCTACGCAAAAGCGTGGCAAACTGTCCTTTGTTGCAAGGCGACATGCGCCACATTCTGCAGCGTGCCGAGCCGAGTAAGATTAGTCGCCCGACAGAAATTACTCTGCGGGAACAATCTCCAGACCGATAGCGGCAAACCAGTTGGCGATCTCGCGCATCTCCTCATTGCTCAGGTCACCTGCGATACCTGCCATGATGTCGCTGTTCCGTTTGCCATCGCGGAACGCCTTGAGTTGCGTTTCGATGTAGATGTTGGTTTCGCCCGCGAGATTTGGTGCATCCGGGATCACCGCGATCCCGTCGACCCCGTGACAACCGGCGCAGGCCATTGGCGCAAGGTCTGGGTCGGCTGTGAGTGTCGCCACTGCCTGTTGCGCCGCATACCAGGCCGCTACATCCGCGATCTGCGTGTCGCTTAATCCAGCAGCGACAACGGTCATCATTTCATGCGCCCGCGCGCCGGACTTGAAGGCCAGCAACTGACCGGCAAGGTACGTCTGAGGCTCTCCGCCGATATGTGGGGCGATGGGGATCTGGGCATAGCCGTTGGCCCCATGACAGGTGCGGCACATATTCGCGACCTTGCGTCCGGCATCGACATCACCGTCCTCGGCCGCTGCGGCGCCGGCGAGCGTGAGCCCGCCGAGCGCCAGTGCCAGTATCGTCTTCATTCGCCATAGCTGATGCGGTAGATCGCACCAGCCAGATCGTCAGAGACAAGCAGCGACCCGTCGCGCAACTGTGCGACATCCATAGGCCGGCCGAGATATTCACCGTTGCCGTCAAGCCAGCCCTCGGCGAATGGTTCCATTGTGGCGTTCCCTTCTTCATCAATGAAGGTAACCATGACACGCGCGCCTACAGGCTCTGTCCGGTTCCATGATCCGTGCTGGGCCGAGAAGATCGCATTGCGGTATTTCTCGGGAAACATGGAGCCAGAGTAGAAGGTCATGCCGAGGTCGGCAGCATGGGCTACGGTTTCGACCACGGGGAAGACCACCCCGTCGGGGGGCGTTTCAGCGGCGTATTCATTGGTGCGGGTGCTGCCGCCGCCATACCAAGGGAAGCCGAAGTTTTGATATGCGGCTGTCTGGCGGTTCAGCTCGCCCGGTGGGATGTCATCACCCATGCCGTCCACCTGGTTGTCCGTGAACCAAAGTTCGCCGGTGACAGGGTGGAAATCATGCCCCACAGAGTTACGGATGCCGTGGGTGTAAACCTCCCGACCCGTGCCATCGCGGTTGATGGCAATCATGCCGCCCAGACCCCATTCATAATAGAGATCTGTTTTCTCAGCAGGCGGTACGTTGAACGGCTGGCCCAGCGAGATATACAGCCGGTCGTCTGGCCCCACGCGGCACACACGCGCCGAGTGGTTAAAGCTTTCTTCCTCAGGCGGGATGAGTGTGCCTTCGGCGATCAGGTTGAAGGCCGGCACATCGGGGCTTTCGTAAAAGAACTCGGCCGCCGGGAACAGCAGCACGCGGTTCTGTTCGGCTATGTAAAGGAACCCGTCATCCGAAAAGCATGGTCCGTTCGGGATCGAGAAAGTGAGCGAGGGAGCGAAGTTCTTGACTTCGTCTGCCACGCGATCCTTGTTGCGGTCGGTCACCGCCCAGACGGTATCCTTGCGGGTGCCGACGATGGTGACGATCCCCTGCGGCCCCACGGCCATGCTGCGGGCATCCGGCACAACGGCGTAGAGTTCGATCTTGAAGCCTTCAGGCAGCGTGATCTCTTCCGCAAGGATCCGCTTGATCCCTTCGGCATAATCGCCGCCCTGTTCGACAAAGGTGAACTCTGTCACGCCGGTGGACTGGAAGTTTGACAGTTTTTCCAGATTGTCTGGCACATCGGCGCCTTACGCCACTGCGCCTGTGGCCAGCGCCGAAAGCGCTACGGTGGCCATCAGTGTTTTCATAATTTTTCCTCCCATTGAATTGAATGCGGCGCCTGCTGGTGGCGCCGCAACTTGGCTT
>CAXQAV010000276.1:0-2732 GCA_964221795.1 Luminiphilus sp.
TTGTCTCTTGTGACTGGAGTTCAGACGTGTGCTCTTCCGATCTGTCGAGTGGCGGGATATCGCGGTTCTCTTTCGGGCTCAGGCCCTGAAGCCATGCCTTGCGCGCATGGACCGCGAACCGGTCCACGCCCGCGGCCGACACGCGCGACAGAAAATCAGGCAGGACCTCTTCGGGGATCTGGTCATCAACACCGATCCGGCATTTGACCGTGACCGGAACCGAGACTGCGTCAATCATCGCCGCCACGCACTCTGCCACCAGATCGGGGCTCTCCATCAGCACCGCACCAAAGCTGCCTGATTGCACCCTGTCGGACGGACAGCCGCAATTGAGGTTGATCTCGGCATAGCCATAGCCCTCGGCAATCCGCGCGGCTTCGGCCAGTTGTGCTGGATCAGAACCGCCCAATTGCAGCGCCACAGGCTGCTCCGCCTGATGAAAACCCAGCAGGTGGTCACGGTCCCCGTGAACGACAGCGGGTGCCGTCACCATCTCGGTGTAGAGCAGAGTATGGCGGGACATGAGCCGATGCAGGTACCGGCAATGCCGGTCCGTCCAGTCCATCATAGGCGCGACAGAGAGCCGCCAAGATCTGGTTTCCTGCAAGAACGCTTTCATGGCGCACGCATAGCGCAGACCTTTGCCGCACGCCAGTCGTCTTCAATGCGAAGGCAATTCCTATGAAGGGATCGCCTATCGTGCTGCGGGCCCCCGGGCTGATCAGCAATTGGCGTAGGCCGCACACCGCCAAGTTGTTTTCTTTGCATACAATGGCACGCAATCAGCAGATCGCGAATCTGTAGTTACAGGGGGCTGACGGCGCATTTGCACTAGACTAGCACTCCAAGGGCCCCAAAACCGCGGTATACAGTTGAATGCAATAAATTATTTATATTGCAAAGGCTTATAAAATACGTAAAAAACCGCTACGCAATAAAGTTATTCAAAAATATAACTTGATGTAATTATCATGCGCGCAATATTGTTTCAATGTAGCCTTGGCGAAACTCGCTTACAGGTTGTTCTTTTGAAGGTTACCGCTGCCAACTGGCAGCATCAGGCTCTGAGGCGTTGCGCGATGATAAAATCGATACTGGTCCCGGTGCGTGGCGACGGCATGGTCGCAACCGTGCTGGCACATGCGGCAGAGCTGGCAAGACAGCATGACGCGCAGGTGAATGTCGTGCATTGCCGCGCGCAAGCGAAAGACCTGATGCCGCAAAGCATTCCACTGCCGGATTTTGCGCGGAAAGTGATGATGGAGCAGGCTGTGGAGCTTGCGAACAGGCAGGAAGACCACCTTCGCGGCATCCTGCGCCGCCTGGCGCGAGAATTCGGCCTGCGCGAGGATGCGACCGGCGAAGGCAGCGTCCTTTGCACTTTTTCCGAAGAAAAGGGCCGGATGGCCGATGTCGTCAAACAAGCTGGCCGCCTCTCGGATATCATCGTTCTGCCCAAGCCGCAGCGCGAGCGCAATCTGGGCCAGAGCTCCCTGAAGGCGGCGCTATATGGGGCGGGTCGGCCCGTCTTGCTCTGCCCAGGTCAACTGGAGCCTGACGCCACTTTCGCACGCCACGTCGCCATTGGCTGGAATGGATCACTGCCAGCATCGCGGGCCGTCGCCTCTTCGCTCGATGTCATCGGGGCGGCGGACACCGTCAGCATCCTGACCGGTGGCAAACTACAGGCGCACGGCCCCAGCACCGAAGAGCTCGTCGCCTACTACGCCCAGCGCGGCATCAAGGCCGACGTTGTCCGCTTCGAGCAGAAAGACCCGGCAAAAGGTCTGCTCGAGACCTGCAAGAAAATCGGCGCCAGCCTGCTGGTCATCGGCGCCTACAGCCACAGCCACGAAACCGAGATGCTCTTTGGAGGCAATACAGAACGGATCGTGGACAACACCGAAATGCCCGTCCTGATGGCGCATTAGAAGACTGTACCGGCCAAGCCACCAAAGATGGCAGTTGCGTGTGTTGAGGCCCCCCAAATTCAGAAAGCTGCGCAAGGCGCAGAAACCATTCCTGGGAGACCAGGGACACAGAGGAGGAACCCTTATGAATCTGACCAAGAGACTTTTCCTGGGATTGGCTGCCGGCACGGCAATCGCATCGCTCCCCCTGCCCGCTCTGGCGCAGGACTGGGAGCCACGCCGTCCCATCGACTTTACCATCATGGCTGGCCCCGGCGGCGGCGCTGACCAGATTGCGCGTTTCGTCCAGTCGGTCGTCGAGGCCGGCGACATGACAAACCGTCCATTGGTGCCTACAAACCGTGGAGGTGGTTCGGGCGCCGAGGCCCTGCTGCATCTCAAGGATGCCCGTGACCCCGATCATACACTGATGGTCACCCTCAACTCTTTCTACACCACGCCGATCCGTCAGGAAGGTCTGGGCGTCGATATCGAGACCTTTACCCCGATCACCATGATGGGCGTTGACCCCTTCGTGCTCTGGGTCCACCGCGAGTCGGGCATCACCACATTCGAGCAGTTTGTTGATCGCGTGAAGGAGATGAACGGCGAGTTCGTCATGGGCGGCACGGGCTCCGGTCAGGAAGACTCGATTGTGATCGCCTTCATGTCCGGCGCATTTGACCTCGATATCAAATATATCCCCTATGATGGCGGCGGCGCGGTGGCCAAAGACCTTGCGGGCCAACAGATCATGGCAACGGTGAATAACCCGTCAGAAGCCAAGGGCTTCTATGAAGCCGGTGATTTCGTCCCGCTTCT